>JAFARZ010000373.1 GCA_019245115.1 Streptosporangiaceae bacterium
CGCCCACCCCCACCCCACGCATCCCCCACCCCACGCATCCCCCACCCCACGCATCCCCCACCCCACGCATCCCCCACCCCATCCCCACCCCCCGCGCCTCCCCACTCGCGCTCGGCCACCGCTCGCGCTCGGCCCACCGCTCACTCCGGCCCACAGCTCGCGCCCGACATTTCAGCATTCGTCCGTTCCCGTGCCGTGCGGCCGGGTTGCGGGCGAGGTTGCGTGGAACTTTTGGGCCTTCTGGAGGATTGGGCGCCGGTTTCCGGCGCCCTTCTTTCCGCGAGGCTCCGATCTTCCATGAGATCCCGTCCGCCATACGACGGTATGTGTTATTTGTGCCGCCATCCGGGGCGGTGAAAGGTCCAGCAAATGACCTGCACGGTTGGAGAAAAGGATGCTATTTCACAATATTTCCCTCTTTATCCGAAAGGCAGGACATGGCAGATCTGACCCTCCAGCAGGCCCAGTCGGTGCTCGACGCCGCGCTCAAAAAGGCGGCTGAGACCGGCACGCTCATGGATATCGCCGTGGTCGACGCGGGCGGTAACCTCAAGGCCTTCGCCCGGATGGACGGGGCGTGGCTCGGCAGCATCGACATCGCGGTCAAGAAGGCGCGGACCGCCCGGATGTTCGACATGAACACCGGGGAGATCGGGAAGCTCTCCCAGCCCGGCGGGCCGTTGTACAACATCGAGGTCTCCAACGGCGGGCTGATCACCTTCCCCGGCGGCGTTCCGCTAGCCGACGGCGACGGCACGGTCATCGGCGCCATCGGGGTCAGCGGCAGCACCGTGGAGAACGACCACGCGGTGGCCGCGGCGGGTGCCCATGCGGTGTAGGTATGCCGCCGCGGCAGGCCTGCTGGCACTCCTCGCCGCGTGCTCGAGCACGGCCGCGGCGCCGCACGCCGCCAAGTCCGGGGTTCCCGCGCAATTGGCGGTGCGGGGGACGCTCAGCGCCGTGGCGGCCGGCACCGTGTACAACGCGGCGATCGTGCCGGCCTACCCGCTCGCCGTGGCGGTGGCTGACAAGCTGGCCAACCACCCGGCGGCCGCGGCGGCGGCGGTCACGAACTTCACCGCGCGCCTGTCGAAGGCGCTGGCATCCTTCAGCGCGGTGACCGCGTTCCCGCCGAATGCTGAAGGCTCGTTCGCCGCTTACCGGACACAGGCCAGGTACGTGCTGGCCAGCCTGGCCCAGCCGACCGCGGTAGCGGCCAGCGAGTCCGCACGGAAGCAGGCGGCCCTGGAACTTTACGCGTTCGCCCGCCAGATCGGGGTGCTGGGCGCCGACCTTCACCTGGTGCCGGCCACGGAACAAGGCGGCCGGCACTGAGACGGCCAGCGCTGGCCCTAGTTCTGCTTGTGCTCCTTGGCGCGTGCGCGGCACCCCGGCCGCCTGCTCCAGCCTCCGTACGGGATGCCGGATGGCCGGTGTTCGGTGGCACCGCGGACAACACACGCTATAGCGCGCTGCGCCAGATCAACGCCGCTGACGTGGCCGGGCTGCGGGTGGCGTGGACGCGGACCGAGGGCTTCGGCCAGTCCACCTGGGAGTCGTTTCCCGTGGTGGTCGGCACCACGATGTACCTGACCACCAGCACCGGCACGGTGTGGGCGCTGAACGCGGTGACCGGCGCACTGCGGTGGAGCTATGCGCCGCGGGTCGACTTCTTTCCCATGACATCCAGCCAGAGTCAGGGCTCCTACTTCCCGGCCAACCGCGGCGTTGCCGTGGCGGATGGCGTGGTGTACGAGCTGACCTTCGACTGCCGTCTGCTCGCGCTCGACGCGGCGACCGGCCGGCCACGCTGGCTGGTCCAGGTCGCCGACCCGCGGCAGGGATACTACGAGACGACCGCGCCCATAGTGTGGAACGGCATCGTGTTCGCCGGAAGCTCGGGCGGCGACTCGGGTGTCCGAGGCTTCATCGCCGCCTACGACGCGCGGACCGGCCGGCAGATCTGGCGCCGGTACACCGTCCCGGCCCCGGGCCATGGCTGGGTACCGGCCACCGGGCACCACGGCGGGGGCGCGGTCTGGATGCCGCCGGTGATCGATCAGTCGGCGGGCATCCTCTACGCGGCGACCGGCAATCCCTCGCCGGACTACGACAGCACGCGGGCAGGAGCGGCGCCGGACACTGACGGCATCCTCGCGCTGCGCGCCCGGACCGGCGCGCCGGTGTGGTTCACCTCGCTGGTTTCCCGCGACGTGTCCGACCACGACGCCGCCTCGCCGGTGGTGCTGCTGCGCGGCGTGCGCGCGGTCGGCGAGGCGGGCAAGTCTGGGCTGTTCTACCTGCTGGACGCCGCCACCGGCCGGCCGCTGTTCCGCCCGGTCCGATTCGTCACGACAGGATCCGCCGTTCTGCCCACTTTGAACCGGGGGGACCCCTCCCCCCGGACCCCCAGGGGAGGGGCGACCCCCGGATCTCCTGCGGCCGTGACCTGTCCGGGCGAGCTCGGCGGGTCGAACTACTCGCCGCTTGCCTACGATCCAGGCACGCACGCGGTTTATGTCTCCGGCATCGACTACTGCGGGGAGTACCACCCAGGCAGCCCGGCGGAGGCAGCGACGCACCAGGCCGGCGTGCCGGATCTCGGCGGCAGCGTGCAGCCCGCGCAGGCCAGCGCATCCGGCACTTTTACGGCGATCGACGTCACCACCGGACGCGTGCGCTGGCAACGTGCGATGCCGGCGCCGATGCTCGGCGGCGCGACAGCGGCCGGTGGCCTGGTGTTCGCCGGCGCAGTCAGCGGGGTCTGCTACGCGTTCGACGCCGCGACCGGGCAGATCCGCTGGCAGCGGGATCTGGGTGCGGGGTTCGGGTCGGCCCCCGTGGTCTATGCGGTGGGCGGCCGGGAGTACCTGGCAGTGGTCTCCGGCGGCGCCGCGATCGCGGCCATCAACCAGCTAGGCCCGGTCGGCGGCCACCTCTACGTATTCACAGTCCCAACCTGACGTGGCATAGATCGCACTCAGGTCCCTACGCCGCCGTGAGCGCATCCTTCATCATGACGGCCCTACAAGCATACGGAAATCCTCTAACGCCGAGAAATCTCAGCAGCGAAGCACTGTATAAAGAAAACCAGTAATCTCTCGTTATCGGCAAACGGCACGCCAGCTCTCTCTATTTTCTTCCGTGTTGCTTCGTGAGCGACAGGCTTGAGTAGAATTCGAGGCCCGACGCTATCCTGAACCGTAGCACGGTAGTCCTCTGTGCCCAGCTTGTATCGGACTGTGGGTCAAATTGACGCATCAGGTTATTCTTGCCGATGACTTCCCGATCTTTCGCGCGGGCGTCAAGAATACCTTGTATCAGTGGACTGACATTCAGATAGCGGCCGAATGCTCTACTGGTACCGAAGTCATCGCGATGGCGAACGAGTTGCGGCCGCATCTTGTCGTGCTGAGCCTGCCGCTGCCTGATATGTCCGCCCCCGACATAATCCGCAGGCTGCTGTCGCGCTCACCACCCCCCTATATCTTAGTGATGAGCGATACGCTAGATGACCAGACCGTCCTAGCGGCATTGCGTGCGGGTGCCCGGAGCTTTCTGAGCAAGAGGGCGGAGCCCGAGGAGCTGCTCGTCGCCGCGAGAATCGCGGCGACTGGAGCCGGCGTGTTTAGCTCGAACATATCGGACCGGTTCTTGCAGCTCCTGCAGGGCATTCCGCCGCTGCTCACGGCCGCGTTCCCGTCATTGACACCGCGCGAACTCGAGATCCTCCGGCTCATCGGCGAAGGTTACGACAACAAACGTATTTCCAAATGCCTTTTCCTTGCCGAGAAGACGGTACGTAATCATGTCTCGAACGTGCTGGCTAAGCTCCAGGCAACCAACCGGGCCGCGGCTCTTATTATGGCCCGTGATGCCGGACTCTGTGGATAGGCGCTGCATTCAGGCCGCGCGCGAGCCGGGTCATCGCCCAGACGGCGGCCCGGTCCGCCCGGGACACCACCCGCCGAGCAGGCGGTCATCGTCAGGAAACCGCCGCCGTCGGCGGGTGAGCCTCGCCGGCTGACATCAAGCGCTCCGCGCGGCCCGCGTATTCCCAGATCAGAGAACCAGTGTTGATGGCAGGACAATTATCGGGACGTCTGTCCCGTGCGCCCAGGACTCCAATTTGGTGAATGTTGCGGTCATCGAAGCAATCTAGGAGAAAAGCAGGAGGGAGGTCAGAATGAAGATCACGATCCGGCGGCTTGAGAAGATCGAGACGACTGCCGCGTGCCCGATTCACGGAGACTGCTGACCTTCGAACTACACCGCGATGCCGGTGCGGCGCGCTCCGCACCGGCATGCGGCCAGATGATCTTTAACTTCTGCTCCCAAAGGTACAAAGAAATCATGCGACTACCCAGGGTTAAGCCTGTCTTCCTGCCGGTGCCCGTCGGCAACGGAAAGATCAGGATCGGCGGTATCGATCTCGGCATAGCCGCTGAACTCGATGATGACGAGAACGGCTGCACACGCAGGCTCCTTGAGCTGCTCGACGGCTTGCGCACCAGTGATGACATAGTGCGCCTGATGCACGAGTTCGACCCGACGGTGACCTCGGCTGATGTAATGGACGCCATTGACGAGCTGGCCGCCGCGGGCTACCTGGAAGATGCGGCCGACGACCCCCCGCCGGGGGTTTTCACGGCAAGGGAGCTGGAGCGGTACCGGCGCAACCTGGAGTTCCTTTCCCACTTCCATCAGCCGTCGCTGAACGTGTACGACTACCAGGCGAGGCTGCACGCGTCCCGGGTGACCGTGCTCGGCATCGGCGGTTTCGGCACGTTCGTGAGCCTGATGCTCGCCGCGTTCGGTGTCGGCGAGCTGCACTTGGTGGACTTCGACACGGTCGAGCTGATCAACCTCAACCGGCAGGTGCTGTACTGCGAGGCAGACGTCGGCCGGTACAAGGTGGACGCGGCGGCGGACCAGCTCAGCCGGGTCAACCCCAACGTGCGTATCACCACCGGCAGGACGAAGGTGGACGGCCTCGAGGCCGCCCGCGACTGTTGCCGCGACGCCGACCTGGTGGTGTGCGCCGCCGACCGGCCGCCGGGAAAGATCTACGAATGGCTGAACCAGGCCGCGCTGGAGCGACGGGTGCCCTGGGTGCGGGGTGGCAGCGCGGGCCTGACCGCCAGCGCGTTCATGCATGTGCCGTACGAAACGGCGTGCTACGACTGCGTGCAACTCGCCCTGTACGAAGACGTGCCATGGGCCGCGCCGCATGCGCGGTACATGGCGGAACACCTGGAGGACAGGTCGGTCAACCCGTGCGTCGCGCCGGTCGCCGGCATACTAGGCAGCCTGATCGCGATGGAGCTCACAAAGCAGCTCACTGGTATCGAGACTCCCGCCATCGCAGGACGGCGCGTTGTCTGCGACATCCGGCGGATGGAGTTCAGCTACGTGGACGGAGTGCGCCGCCCGGACTGCCCATCCTGTGCGGTCGCGGTCGAGTCGGCAGCGGCGCTGGCAGGGCAGTCATGAGCACCGTCGATGACACCGCCCTGGAGATCGACGGGACATCCGTCGTCACGCTGTACCCGCTCTACATTGGCGAACAGGCCGACGGTGTACATGAGGTCGGGCGCCCCGAGACCGGCGTCTTCATCCAGTTGCCGCCAGAAGGCGTCGCTCTGCTCGGCTGGATGGCGGACAGCTTCTCGCTGGATGAGATAAGCCGCAGGTTCATCGCCGAGTACGGCGTGGCTCCCGAGCTTGACGACTTCGTGGACGGAATGCGGGAGTGCGGCTTCATCCAGAGCATCAACGGCCAGCCAGCCGTCTCCCCGGAAGAACAAGCTGCCGCCGGACGACCACCATCCGGCTGGCGGCTCCTCGCGTCGCTGCCGTCGAAGCGCGTCGCCTGGCTACTCGCCCCGCCGCTCCGGGTCCTCTACTGGGCCATCTGGCTCGCCGTCCCGGCGATCTTCATCATGCGTCCCGGCCTGCTCCCGCGCTCGCCCGACGCGGTTCCCTACTCCAGCGACGTGGTGAACCTCGTCGTGCTGACCATCCTCGGCTGGCTGCTGATCTTCCTGCACGAACTAGGCCACGTCCTCGCGGTCCGAGCCCGGGACTGCACCGGGTCGCTCGCCATCAGCCGGCGCCTGTACTTCGTGGTCGCGCAGACCGACATGAGCGGGGTGCGCACCATCCCGCGCCGTCAGCGGTACGCGCCGTACCTTGCCGGGACCACTGTGGACCTGGCCATCCTGCTGTGCTGTCTGGGCCTGCGCATGGCTGGCCCGGCAGGCACCATCAACAAACTCGCGCAGATGGCCTGCTACTTCATCTGCCTGCAGATCCTGTTCCAGCTCGCCATCTTCCTGCGCACCGACTTCTACTTCGTGCTTACGAACTGGCTGCGGCTAGGCAACCTCAACCAGGACACGCAGGAGATACTCCGCGCCTGGTGGCGGTCGGTGCGTCGGCGGCAGCATGTGCCGGGACCAGACATCCCCGCACGGGAACGGACGCTGGTTCACCGCTACCTCCCCGTATACCTGCTCGGCATCGCGGCCGCGTTCGCCAACCTGATCCTCTACGTGCTGCCCGTGCTTGTGACGCTGGTCGCGCGGGCCATCGATGCCATAGCGGGCCGCAGCCACTCGATGTCGCCCTGGGACGGCCTCGCGCTGCTGCTAACGGTCACCGCCAATATCGCCCTGCTCGGCTATGTGGCGATCCGCGACCGCCGCGCCGTGGCTCGCGGTCGATAGGACGTCAGAGCACGTTATAGCTGGCGGCCCGTGGCCGGCGGTCCTTGGATCCCCGGTCACGGGCTGCTTCTGCGCTCAGGATGGGTCGCTGTTACGTTGAGCAGCCCATCCGCCCCTGGTATCACAATGTCATCCGCCGACGGGACGCCTGATCAGCGGCTATGACCTGGAACGGTCGCTCGCGGGGCGCTGACCTGCGGTCCGGCGGGCAGGGGGCGGCGGGCGGTGCCAGATGGCCGAGAGGAACGCGGTGATCGCGAGGGCGGTCAGCAGCCACCACAGGGACACCCGGTGCGTTCCGTTGTGCGCGCTCTCCCACGCGGCGGCGGCCGCCGCGCCAGCCGGGCCGGGCAGTACGCGCCCGCCGGAGGCCGCGGCGACCTGGGCCAGCAGCGCGGAACCGGCCGGGCTGGGCAGGTACTCACGCGGATAACCCACGGCCAGTTCGGTGACGGTGCTGCCCGCGGCTCCGGCCGGGCCGGGGGGTGCCACCGTCAGCCGGTAGACGCCGGGGCCCGCGTCCGGCAGCGAGCCAGCATAACGGCCGGGGGCGATCTCGCCGAGGCTGATCGATGTCACCGGGCCGCGCGGCGGCAGTACCGTCGCCTGCAGCGAAGACACCGGCAGCAGCACGCCCGCGTTGCCCAGCGTGTCGACCGCCACGGTCGGCGCGCCGCTCGAGTAGGCGTCCAGCAACACAGCTTGCAGCACCGGGACCGGGACGCCCGCCAGCAGCCAGCGAGCCGTGTCATCCCACAGTCCCCTCTGGGTGGCCCACCCCGCGGCCCAAGGCTGAGTCACGCCGGGGGTCCAGACCGCGACCCGGCCGAGCCCGTACTGCCACTGCGCCAGCAGCGGATATCGCTCTGGTGCCGCGGCCGTAGGCCCAGGCCGATTATGCACCGCGGCGCTGGTGATGTCGCCGGTGGCGAGCGGCTTCAACGCGGTCGCGTCCAGTCCGGCCACGTCAGGAACCGGCGCCCCGATCAGGCTCCGCACCGCCGGGACACCGGCCGACACCACCGCCGGGATCCGGCCGGTGACGTCGTCCGGGCGCGTGCTGCGCTGCTCCTCGGCGGCGAAGATGCGTGGCAGGTCCGCTGCGTTATCCGTGTAGTAGTACCGGCCGCCGCCCACGGCGGCCAGGTGCTGAAGAAGCGCCTTGTCCACGTCGCCGCCGAGCCCGACCGTGGTTAGTGTCACCTGGGATTCGCGCAGTCCGCGGATCAGCGTGTCGTAGTAGGCGGACTGGCTGACGCCGTCCGTCATCAGGATCATCTGCCGCGCAGCGGTGTTACCGGACAGCCGGGTCATCTGGCCGGCCGCCAGCCGGAGCGCGTCGTAGATGTCGGTGCCGCCGTCCGCGGTCAGCCCGTCCACCGCCCGGCCGGCCGCCTCGGCGTTCGCCTGGGTCATGACCTGCATGGGCACCAGCAGGTGCGGCGCGGTGTCGAACGAGATGATGCCTAGCCGGTCGTGGTGATCGCGGGCGAACCCGATGGCGTTGAGGGCGGACGCTCTGGCCATGCTGATCTTGGTGACGTCGCCCGCCAGGTCGTTCATGCTGCCGGAACGGTCGAGCACAAGCTCGAGCGCCGCGCTGCCCGGTGGCCCCGACCCCGTCCCCGCGACCGGCAGTGCCGCCACCAGCGGGGTACCGGCGTACCAGCCGGCGGTCAGGCTGTGCGGGCCACCCAGAACGAGCAAGCCCATGCCTTCGCTTCTGACCGCGGTGGACAAGGCGGTGGCCTGGACGGGAGAAAGCCCGTCGTTCTGTATGTCATTAAGAATTATCTCGTCGGTGCCGGAGAACCCGGTCACCGCGGACGGTGGACGCACCTCCACAGCGAAGCCGAGTCGGCGCAGCATCGCGGTGAACGGGCCATCGTTGCCCACATAGAGCAGGTGCGGCGGCGCGGTGACCCTCGTCACCGCGTCGAGTGTGTCGTTGCCGGGGATGGTGTCGCCCGTCATGGCGACCGTGACACGGAAGTGCCGCCAGCCCGGTGATCCGGATGGAGAACTGACCAGCAGCGGGTTGTCCCCCGCGGTCAGGCGGATGGCCAGGTGACTGACTGCCTTCCCGTCCCGCCAGACGGTGAGCGACGCGGGGCGTGTCGCTGTGGCATGCACGGTGACCTGCAGCGGGATCGTGTCTGAAGCCCGCACCGCCCGCGGCGCCGTCAGCCGGGTGACCGCGGCGTCGGGAGCCTCGGTAACGGGCTCCGGCTCCGCGACGTCCGCCGGGGCTTTCGCCGTACTCGCAGCGATGGCGTTCCCTGACGTGGCGAGCCCGTCGCTGACCAGGACGAGCCGGCTGGCCGAGCCGGGACCGAGGGCAGCCTCGCCAAGATCGAGCGCTTGCCCGATGTCGGTATCCGCCGGCGCGCCGAAGGTCATCACCCTGGCCTGGGGCAGGGTCCGGGTGAATTCCCGCAGCCAGTTGTTCTCCGCCGTCCGGAGTGGTCCGGCGATGCTGCCTGACCGGTCGACGAGCAGCAACGGAGCTCCGCCGCCTGGCCTGGTCAGTACCGGTCCGGCCAGCGCCACCCCCAGCAGCGCCACCGCGCCGAGCCGGATGAGCAGCGCGCTCCGCGCGTACAGAGTCTCCGCGATGATGGCGAGCAGCGCCCCGAGAACTGCCCATCGCCACCAAGGCATCGGGAGAGCCGGGGGCGCGCCGGAGCCCGAGGCGAACCGGACCCCGGTCTCCCGCGGTGCCGGCGATGCCGGTGCCGGTGCCGGTGCCGGCGCGGTGCCCATGGCCCACTGAAGGATGTTCTGCATCAGGATGGGAAACGCGCTGAGCTGCGGGAGGTTCGAGCGCGCCGGGTTGAACGTGAGCACGGCGACCTGGTGACCGCCGTTGGTGCCCGCCGCCAGCAGCGGGCCGCCGGGCGTCCATGCCACCGGGGCCAGCCAGGCCGGTCCCGCGATCCGCTCCGTCGCCGACGCCGGGACTGACAGCGCGGTGAGATCCACCCCGGCCAGCAGCGGGCTCCTGTCGTCCATGCCGGTCAGTCCGGAGTTGGCGAGCGGCGGGCCGCTCATCGGCGCTGGCGGATCCACGAGCAGAACTCCCGGCGCCGGCGGGATACGGCCGCCGGGCAGCCAGTGTTCGAAGGCGACCAGGTCGTCGGCCTGGCGGGCGGCCAGATACCGCGACGGGGTCAGCGTGCGCACGGCGACACCGGGCATCGCCCCGAATGCCCTGGCCAGGGCTTCGGTCGCGGCGCCGCTACCGACGATCGCGACGCTTGCGCGCTGGGGGAGGGGAAGGGTGACTTCGGCGGTGTTGTCGGCTGTGATGATGTCCGGCCGGGTAAGCCGCAGTTCCAGGGATCGCGCCGGCGAGGGAAGCGCGATACTGACCGGGGTAACCGAATGGGCGGGCAGGCTCAGCTCCCGTCCGGCTATCGGCCGCCCCCCAGCCGTTACCTCGAGCCGGTCGGTTACCGCGCGGTCGGCGGAGTTGCCCACCTGCACGAAGACCACGCAGTTCGGCATCGGCTGGCACCGGGCCGAGGGCTGGGTCAAGGCCTGGTCGTCGTCGCCGCGACCAATGGTGACGACGGTGAGTTCGTGACTCGGGCCGGTCACCGGGGGCAGTGAGTCGCCGGTGGCGCGGATGACCGTGACGGTCACCGGTCCCGGCTCCAGCGTCGAATCCCACGCGGCCAATTCCACGGCGGCGGCCATGTCGGTCGGGTTGCGTCCGGGGGCGAGCGCCATTACCGCATGGAGTGCGCGGTCGCGTGCGGTGGTGTCAGCGACCAGCACGTGCGGGCTCGCATCCGCCGCGATCACCGTTATCCGCGTGCCCGCGGGTACATGCTGGATCAGGCTCGCCGCGGCCCGCCGCGCGGCGGTGAACCGGTCCGGCGTGATGTCGGTGGCGGTCATCGCCTGCCCGGCGTCGAGCACGAAGATCCGCGCCGGTGCGGCGCCCGATCGGGCCCCGGCCGGTCCGGCGGGCTCGGCCAGCGCGGCGACGGCCAGGGCGATGATCAGCACCTGCAGCAGCAGGAGCAGCGGAAGGGCGGGCCTGGCGATCCGCTGCCGCCGCGGCCCGGTAGGCAGATCCAGTTCCCGCCAGAGCAGTGTGCTCGCGACCTCATGGCGCGGCGGATGGCGCAGGTGCGTCAGGCAGACCGGCACCAGGACCGCCAGCGCCAGCAGAGCCCACGGCGACTGGAAGATCAAAAGTACCGTCCGAGCAGGCTCTGGTCGCCGAACGGCACCTCGTTGTCATCCGGCGGGACGTATGCGACGCCGCCTCCGGTATCCGGTCCAGGTGCGGTAGTGGCGCTAGCGGTTCCCCCGTTGCCTTCGGCTTGTTGTCCGGACGCATCGGGGCTGGGCCGTACCGGTGCGGTCGGGAGACCGCCGCCACCGGGCAGCACGATCAGCAGGACCCGGTCCCCGGCCAGCGGCAGCAATTGCGCCGGGCCGTTTCCGGTACGGTCGTCGCCTGGCTGACTGCCCGCGGTGTCTCCGCCGGGCGTCCCGGTCTTATGCTGTTCCGTTCCGGGGCGTGCCATTGGGGCCTGTCCCGTCTTGGGTCGTGCCGTCGTGGGCTGGCCGGGACTCGTTGCTGGCGCTGGCGTCGCCTGGCCGGTGGGACCCGAGGCGCGGTCGGCAGGGGCCGAGATGCGGCCGGTGGGATCCGAGGCGCGGGCGGTGGCAGCCGAGTCGCCACCCGCGGCCGCGGCGGTGCGGCCGGGGGCGGAAGAGGGGCCGCCGAGGCTGGCCGACGGGCCGAGACTGCCCGGCGCGCCTGGGCTATCCGGCGCGCCTGGGCTGGCCGACGTGCCGCTCGGGCTGCTGCCCGGCCCGCCGCTCGGGCTTGGGCCGCCTTGTCGCTTACCAGGACCTGGGGCCCCGGCTCTGCCAGTTTTGGCAGCTCCGCTGGGCGGTGGGCTGGCTAGCCGCGCGTCCGGCGCGCGCGCCACTGTCCCCCTCGTGGGCGAAACTGTCCCGCTCGCGGGCACCGCCGCTCGGCCGGTACGCATCGGATCGCCCGCCGTCGCAGAGGCACCGAACGTCGGCCGTGCTCCCTGCCCGGTCCGTGCTTCGCCAGCGGCGTTAGAGCCCCCAGCCACCGGACGCGGCCCAGGTACTGTTCCCGGCACCGCGGCGACGGCCGCGACAGATGCCGCCGTAACCGCTATCGCAGCCCACTCGCTGTATGCCAGCGTCGGCCGGGATACCGCTTCATCGCTGGCCTCGGACACCAGGCCGACGGCACGCTCGATCAAGCTGGCAACCAGCGGATTCTGGTCCGCCGTCCGGTCATCGGCAAAATACAGCGCGGTGCCTACCTGCTCATCCAGCCCGAACGTCGCGTCGAGCAGCCTTGCCGCCTCATCGGAGGAGACCTTCCGCGCCCGGACCACCCTCACCGCACCGCCCGCCAGCGCGATCGTACTGGCGGCGGCGGCCGTCAGTAGCGGGCTTCCGTCGAGGCGTCCGGCCACCACACCGGCGAGCGCCGTCCCCAGCGTGATCAGCAACCAGCGCCGCGCGACCGCCGCTGACCGCTGGCGGACGATGCGCCGCCGCCATCCGTCGAGCCCGTCGCTGAGCCGGACCGCTGCTGACCGAACCTGAACCGCCGTCGTCTGCGCAGCTCCATCGCGTCCGTCGCATCGCTCGCGTCCGTCGCATCGCTCGCGTCCGTCGCGTCCGTCGCGTCCGTCGCGTCCGTCGCGTCCATGGCGGGCCGTGCCGGGTCCGGGCACAATACCTCCCTGCGCGGCAGTCTGACCGAACGGCGGCGGCCTGCCAACAACGTGGCCGCGACCGGCGTCCAATGGGTCACGAACGGTCGTGTTCCCTCATCGAGCGGTGCGGATCGGATCCGATCCGCACCCGGCAGAGAGACGGGTTACCAGCGGCGGTCGCCTGCTTTGCCACCCCGCCCAGGACGCGGGACCGGAGCGCCGTCGCCGAAGGACTGTGATCTGGGTGCCACTCCCGGATCGGCGCCAGTGCCCATTCGACCAGTTCTAAACCGTCGGAGAAACGAGGGATCTGATTGGGACGCCGTAGATAACAGGGCCTCGTTGTACCGCCATCGGTTCGGATGCAGACATCAGCCCGGACCTTTGCCGTTCGCGTCCATATAGCGCGGAAATTCCGTGCTGGACGGAAGTTTGCGCGCCGTATTCGTACATTATATTTCCACATAGCACGGATGTTCCACGTTATCGCATATCCAGTTCGAGACTTATTGGATATTAGGGCAATCCGGCAACCGCCGGGAAAGCCGGCAACCGCCGGGAAAGCCGACAGCCGCCGAGAGGCCCCCTCGTCGAACCCGCAGTCGATCCGTCGCGATACGCCCCTGTCGTATACGGACGAAGGGTTCCGTAACTGCACCCATTTCAGGAGCGGGATCAAGCGTCCACGCCCAGCCCGCACCCGTCCCCGACACCTCCGCACCCGTCCCGCGACGCCTCCCCGCCCAACACGAAAACCGCCATTGCCCGCCCTCAGTATGCCGGGTATTATGCTGAGCATGATGTCAGGCATACTGTGTCACGGATGATGTCGTGAGCGTCCCGCACGTGCTGCTGGCGCTGCTGGCCGAGGGGCCCAAGTACGGTCTGCAGCTGCGCGAGGAGTTCGAGGCCGGGACCGGCGAGGTGTGGCCGCTGAACGTCGGTCAGGTGTACAAGACGCTGGGCCGGCTGGAGCGTGATGGGCTGGTCGAGTCCGACGGGACCGGCCAGGAGGGGCCGCAGAAGAGGTTCCGGATCACGGCCGACGGCAGCGAGGCGCTGGCCGCCTGGTTGCGCACGCCGCCGGATCTGACCTCCCCGCCTCGCGATGAGCTGGTGATGAAGATGCTGGTGGCGGCCCGGGTGCCCGGTACCGACGCGCATGAGGTGATCCAGGCGCACCGGCTGTACATGGTCGAGCTGATGCAGCAGTGGACGCGGCTGAAAGAGGGCGAGGCCCGGGATGATCTGAGCCTGGCGCTGGTGGTGGACGCCGAGCTGTTCCGCCTGGATGCGGTGACCCGGTGGCTGGACGCCGCCGATACGCGGCTCAGACGTGCCGCCGCCGCCGAGGCCGAGACCGAGCAGAGCCCCCCCGCCCCCGCCCCCGCCCCGGTCCCGCGGCTGCGGAGACTAGGGGCACGGCGATGACCGCGGCGGAGAGCGTCCTGCAGTTGCGCGGGGTGTCCAAGACATACGGTCAGGCGCCGGCCGAGGTGCACGCCCTTGCCGGGGTGGACCTGTCGGTGGGAGCGGGGGAGATGGTGGCGGTGATGGGGCCCAGCGGGTCGGGTAAGTCCACGCTGCTGACGATCGCCGGGAGCCTGGAGGAACCCACCAGCGGGGAGGTGCTGGTCTGCGGCATGGTGCTGACGGGAATGCCGCGGGCTCGCAAGGTACGGCTGCGGCGCCGGGTGATCGGGTACGTGTTCCAGGATTACAACCTGCTGCCTGGGCTGTCCGCCGTGGAGAACGCCGCCTTGCCGCTGGAATTGGACGGCGTCCCGGTGCCGAAGGCGCGCGGCCGGCCTGGCCGCGCTGGAAGCCCTCGGCGTGGCCGACCGGGCCGGTTGGTTCCCCGATCAGCTGTCGGGCGGCGAGCGGCAGCGGGTTGCCATTGCCCGCGCGGTGGTGGGGGACCACCGCCTGCTGCTGGCCGACGAGCCGTCCGGCGCCCTGGATTCGGTGAACGCGGACGAGGTGATGCGGCTGCTGCATGAGGCATGCCAGCGGGGCGTGGCCGCGGTGGTGGTGACCCACGACGCGCAGCTGGCCGCCTGGGCCGACCGCGTGGTCTTCCTGCGCGACGGGCGGTTGACCGGCCAGACTTCCCGTCCGCCGGGCCCCGAATCCCTCCTCGCCCGGGGGGAGACGAGGTGAGCGTCGCGCTGCGCGAGCCCCCTGACCTGGCCAGGGAGACGGGCGGGATCGTCGCCCGCCGGGCGGTGGTCCGCTGGGCCTGGCGGCTGTTCCGCCGCGAATGGCGCCAGCAACTGCTCGTGTTCGGCCTGCTCACCGTGGCGGTCGCGGCGGCGATCTGGGGCGCCAGCGTCGTCACGAACACGCAGCTCCCGAGCGCGACTTACCCTACGTTTGGCACCGCATCTGCCATGGCGACGCTGCCGGGCAGCGATTCCAGCCTGGCCGCCGATATCGCTGCTGTTCAGGCTCGCTGGGGTCCGCTAGATCTTATTGAAACTGAGAACGTCGCTATTGCCTCCTCTGAGTCCCTGCAACTCCGCGCGGAGAGCCCGCGCGGGCATTACAACTCCCCGTTGCTGAGCCTCGTCAGCGGCAGCTATCCAGTCGCCCCCGGACAGCTCGCGTTGACCAGCCAGGTGGCGGCCCGGTACGGCGTGCATGTGGGGGGCATCTGGCGCGTCGCCGGCGCCACCTGGCGGGTGACCGGCATCGTCCAGAACCCGAGCAACCTGTCCGATAAGTTCGCGCTGACCGCGCCGGGCCAGATCACGCACCCCAGCCAGGTGACCGTGCTGCTCGGTCCGGCGGCGGCGCAGGCGGCGCAGGCGACCAGCGCCGGGACGCTGCCCGGTGTTCCGGCGGCGACTGTGACGTTTCCCAATGGCTTGATGGGCGGGGTCTCGCCAGCGGTGCTCATCCTGGTGGTGGAGGGACTCGGCCTGGCGTTCGTCGGCCTGGTGTCGGTTGCCAGTTTCTCCGTGATGGCCCAGCGCAGGCTCCGTGCCCTCGGCATGCTCAGCGCGATCGGCGCGACCGGACGCAATCTCCGCTTGGTCATGATCGCGGGCGGTCTGGCCGTCGGTGCTATGGCCGCGCTGGCCGGGGCGGTGCTCGGGCTTGCCGCCTGGATCGCTTACGCTCCGACGGTGCAGCGGGACACCGGCCATGTGGTGGACGCGGCGCACGTGCCGTGGTGGGCGTTCGCCATCGGGATCGCGCTCGCGATCGCGACGTCCGGGCTGGCGTCCTGCGGCCCGGCTAAGACGGTGGCCGCGATCCCGGTCGTGACCGCGCTGTCTGGCCGTCCCGCGCCGCCCAAGGCGGTGCGCCGGTCCGCCCTGCCCGGCGTCGTCGTGTTCGCGGTCGGTCTCGCTTGCCTGGCGTCAGCCGGCGGCCTCAATGGGGTGGCCGGCGGCAATGGGGGCGGGGGCGCGCAGGGGCACGCGCTGTTCCTGCTGGGCGGTCTGGTCGTCACCATCACCGGAGTCTGCCTGCTCGCCCCGCTCGCCATCAGCGTGCTGGGCACCGGGGCGGGCTCGCGGCTGCCGGTCGCGATCCGGATCGCGCTGCGCGACCTGGTGCGCTACCGGGCCCGGTCCGGTGCCGCGCTGGCGGCGATCATGTTCGCCGTGTTCCTGGCCATGGGGATCTGCATCGCCGCCAGCATCAGGTTCGGCAATCCGCTCAACTGGATCGGCCCGGACCTGTCCAGCAATCAGGTGACCGTCTCGGCGGCTGAGAGCCCGGGCGTCGGACAGATGGAGCAGCTCAGCGGCGCCCAGCTCGCCACCCTGACCACGCGAGTGAATATGCTGGCGGCCAGCCTGCGCACGTCCGCGGTGCCGCTGGAATCCGCGAGCATGCTGTATCAGACTGGCCTGCCGGAACATAGTGTGCAGAACTTCACCGGCACCGTGTACGTGGCCACCCCGCGGTTGCTGGCCACCTACGGGATCAAGGCCAGCCAGATCCCTTCAGGAACTGACATCCTCACCATGCGGCCGGGGCTGGCGGGCCTGCCGCACATGGAGATGATCTGGGACAGCGGCTACGTGAGCGACAGTTCCAGCCCCCCGCCCAATCCCGGTTTCGTCGGCGGCCCGCCTTGCACGCTGAGCAACCGCTGTCTGGCCAGCCCGGCGATCCAGACGATCAGCAGCCTGCCCAGCGGCACATCGGCGCCGAATACGGTGATCACCGAGTATGCGGTGAGCAGGTACCACATGCAGGCTCAGCTGTCCGGGTGGCTCATCCAGGCCCCTGCCCCGCTCACCACGGCGCAACTCAGCGCCGTACGGCATTTTGGGAACGTCAACGAGGTGCAGGTCCAGACCGCGACCTATAACCCGAGCCTCGTGGACTTCACCCACGGGGCCACCGCACTGGGCATCGTGATCGCGCTCAGCATGCTGACCATGTCCGTCGGCCTGATCCGTAGCGAGACCGCACGGGACCTGCGCACGCTCTCCGCCACCGGCGCCAGCGCCAGGACACGGCGGATGATCACCGCGGCGACCGCCGCCTCGCTTGGCCTGCTCGGCGCCGTCCTCGGCATGGCGGGCGCGATTGTCGCCGGAATGGCCTGGGCGCACAGCGGCCTGTCCGCCACCGCCGGCGGCGTGCCGCTGACCGACATCGCGATCCTGCTGATCGGCCTGCCGTTGGTCGCCGCGGCCGGCGGCTGGCTGTTCGCCGGGCGTGAGCCGCCAGCCGTCGCCCGGCAGCCGATGGAGTAAGAGGCGGCGCTGTTTGGGATCCCAGCGAGCCGCGAGCCGCCGCCAGCCACAGCCACCAGCCACAGCCGCCAGCCGCCCAGCCATCACGATCCGCGCATCTTCCCTCACATCACGGCACGAGCTGCCCGTGAAACGGAGTGCCGACGCCGTAACGGCTGTCAGTTTTCCCAGGATATGACCGTTATGTACGCGGCGCCGACCTGGACAACACGGAATAAAAGGTTCCTCCGGAAGAAAGGGCGCCGCTTTCCGGCACCTTTCCTTCCAGGGAGCCCCTATCTTCCACGCATGGCCACCTCATGTGCCCGCTATGCGGCGATACGCGCAAATTAACCAAGCCGACACGGGTCATTTTACCAAAGGCGACATACCCGACACGCCCCAAATGCGCGCTATTCCGGAGCGCCTACAAGAAAGTTGAGGGCGGAGGTATACGCCACGCATCACACTAGCGAAACCGGGCGGTCCGAATATGCCTTGCTTGCCAGGTGGCTGCCACCACGGCGGTGGCGGCGAGCACGACGGCGATGACGGCCACGGCGACCGGCAGTGAGAATGTGAGGCTGAGCAGGCCGGTGACGATGACGGCCCCGCCGACCATCAGGTAGATGCAGCAGACGAAGGCGGCGGTGACCTCCCCACGTCGGCTGTCTGGGGCTATCGCGTTCAGTTCGTCCTGGGCGTTGAGGAAGCCCAGGCCGTGGCCGGCTCCGGTGGCTATGGCCCCGGCCAGCAGCAGCGGCAGCGAATGCAGCGGTGCGACGATTACCAGGGCGGCCAGGCCCAGCGCCAGGACCCCGAGCCCTCCGGCCTGCGAGCGCCGCAGCCCGCCGGCCTGCGAGCCCTGCGGGCCCTGCGGCCCGCCACGCGAGCGCCGCGGGGAGGTGTGAACTCGTTGCGCCACGACCAGCGCGCCGCAGGAGGCGCCGAGCGCGAGCGCGGCGATGGCGCCGAGGAGCGCGAGGTTATGGCTGTGCAGCAGGGTCTCGGCGTACGAGGGGACCACGGACAGGTACAGGGCGACAGATCCCCACATGGTCGCGGCGGACAGGCTGACCCGGGCGAAGTCGGCGCGGATCTCGGCTGGCACGCGCGGACGCTGGATCCGCCACGGCTCGCGGTTTTCCGTGGTGGGCTCCGGCAGCTTGAGCGTGAAGATGGCGGTGATCGCCGTTGCCCCGAGCAGGATCAGGTAGCTCAGGCGCAGCGGCTGTGGCGCCCACTGCGCGAGGATGCCGGCGATCAGCGGGCCGAGCGCGCTTCCGCCCGCCTGTGCGAGGCCGGCCAGCAGCGCGGGCCGCTTGCTTTGGCGTTCGCGCGCCGAGGGATCGAGCTCGACGAGCGCGGCGGTGGCGGGACCGCTGATCATCCCGACGGCCAGGCCCTGGGCCGCTCGGGCGGCGAACAGCCAGCCCGTGGAGTCCGCCACTATGAAGAGAACCAGTCCGGCGCAGGCGACCGCGAGCCCCGCGAACAGCACCGGCCGGCGGCCGAATCGGTCGGAAAGACGGCCGAACAGCAGCAACGCCGGAATCAGGACGAAGGCATAGCAGGCGAAGATCGCGGTCAGCTCCAGTTCGGAGAACCCGAAGTGAGCCGCGTAAACCGCATATAGCGGCGCAGCGAGGTTCGCGCCGGTCATCAGGGCCAGCCAGCTGAGCCAGACCGTCAGCAGGGCCCGCACATGCGCGGACGGTTCCGGTCGCGCCTGCTGACGCGGTTCAACACGGACCGCTGGATCATGGGTTGACCGAGTCATCGGACCCTGCTACCCACGCTCCTCGCGGCACACTCACCGTGAAACTCAGATTTCACACGAACGGCGGTGGTTGCCCCTCCCCGTACCCCGCGGCGGCCGCCTGTGACGCGGCGGCGGCTGGGTAAATCAGCGGGTGCCGGCTGCCACCTCGGGATCGATGGCGAAGTCCGGGTCGATCTGCCTGGACAGGTCGGTTCCAGTGGCGGCATTGGCCCAGGCGCGGGCGTTCTTGAGGTGGAAGTCCACGGCCTGACGGGTGAACTTGGCCCAGTCCTTTACCTGTGCGTCCAGGGTCTTGTGCAGGGCGTCGAGGGCGTGGCTGGTGCCTGGGCTGAGGTCGGCGAGGGTGAGCGGGAGGCCTTGCTCCATGGCCCGGACCGCGGGCTCATACCCGATCCAGCCGATCAGCCCATCGCCGGCGTTCTCGTGCAGGAATACCGTGTCGTCCGGACCCTGCACCTTGTTGCCGACCACGGCCAGCGGCACGTCGTACCCGGCCGCGTACTGCCGCCACTGCCGCAAGACGCCCAGGGACTTGCGGGTGGGCTCGACCACCAGGATGGTCAGGTCGAACCGGGTGAACAGGCCCGAGGCGAAAGAGTCGGCCCCGGCGGTGCAGTCCACGACCACGTATTCGCCGGGACCGTCGATCAGGTGGTTGAGGTACAGCTCGACCGCGCCGGTCTTGGAGTGGTAGCAGGCCACGCCCAGGTCCTCGTCGCTGAACGGCCCGGTGGCCAGCAGCGTGGCCCCGCACGGTGTGTCCGCGCCGAGGGCGTGCACCGGGTCATCTCCGCCGGGTCGCAGCAATCGGGACCCGCGTCCCGGCGGGGTGGTCTTGACCATGTCGGCGGCGGAGATGATCCGCGAGTTGTTCCCGCGCAGGTAGTTTTTGATCTCGGTCAGATGAGTACCAAGCGGCGGCGGTGCCGTGGCGCTGAGCGCGTCGGCTAGGTGCTGGTTGATGTCGGCGTCAATCGCGACCACCGGTAGTCCCCGCGCGGCCAGGTGCCGGATGAACAGCGCCGACAGCGTCGTTTTCCCGCTGCCGCCCTTGCCTGCGAACGCGATCTTCACATTGCCCCCTCGTCACGCTGAGCCTGTCCCGGGCCGTCAGGCCGTCGGCCGGAGCGCCAGCACAACCATACTGCAGTGATTTTCATTTTCAAGAAGCGGCTAGGTGTAGCGCATCCGCGAGCTGGACATTCAGGGGCAATCCGGCAAACCGGCCAGGCGCGGAGCGGGCTAGGGGCGGGCCGCGCCGACGAAGGTCGCGGTGTACCACCCAGTATCGACCGGGAGTTTCCGCACCGTCTCACCGGTCTGCGGGGCGTCGATCATGTAGCCGCCGCCGACGTACATGGCCACGTGACCCACGCCGTCGAAGTACATCAGGTCACCAGGCTGGAGGTCGGTCGACGGGATGTGGGGCAGCGCCGCCCACTGGGAGTAGGTGTCGCGCGGTATGGCCACCCCGGCATAGGCCCACGCCGCCTGGACCAGGCCGGAGCAGTCGTAGGAATACGGCCCGGTCGCGCCCCACTGATACGGCTTGCCGATCTGTGCGTACGCGAAGGCGACTGCCTTCTCCGCCTGGGTCGAGGTCGGCCCGGTGTAGGTGTTCGTACCGCCCGAGGCGGTCCCCGAACCGGTTCCCGAGGCGGTCCCCGAACCGGTTCCCGAAGTGGCGCCCGTGGCGCCGGTGGCATCCGTGTTACCCGCGGCGCCTCCGACGGTACTGGCCGCCACCGCGTCCTGCTGCTGGGCGGTGAGGCTGTCCAGGGTGGCCTGCTTGCTGGCCAGCAGTTTGGTCATCGAGGTCTTCTGGGCGGCGAGCTGTGTCCGGAGCGTGGCGATGCTGTACTCGGTGCGCTGCAAGCTGAGCCGCACCCCGTCGAGCTGCTGGGCGGCGGTGAGTAGCTGCTGGGTCTCGGCGTTCCTGGTGCCGGCCAGCTGCAGCAGCAGCGAGGACTGCTTGAGGATTTCGTCCGGGTTGCCGGAGGTGAGCAGTGCGGCGGCCGATTCCTGGTTGCCGTCCTCGTAGGCGGCCTCGGCGAGCTGCACCATCTGCGCACGTGCCGCCTGGAACTGGGCCTGATCCGCCGTGACTTGCTGCTCGACCTGGGTCAGCCGCGCGCGTGCCACCGGCAGCTGCTGGGCCACCTGGTCGTACCGCTGGCCAAGCGCGTCGAGCCGTGCGGTGAGGCCGTTCACTTCCGCCTTCACCTGGCTCAGGCTGGGCTGCGGTGCCCCCGCGGCAGCCGCCGCGCTGCCGTAAGCGACGGCTCCGGCCACCACAAGCACGGCTCCGAGCGCGACACCGCGCCGCCCCGCATTCAGCCAGTTACCTATGGTGCGTGCCATGCCGCTCCTCGTTCGCTCATCAACCAGCTCGGCGGTTTACCGCCACGAGCTGAGATCACAAACTAGTGACGAAGAGGTCGCGGTTCAACCGATTCTCGCAAACCTGACTAATCGATTACGGACGGGTCAATACCCGGCAACACGCGTAACGGACAGCCGCTGCCTGACGATAAACAGCGACTGCCCGTTACGAGTGCCGTCAGCCAGCGATTAGCTACAGGCCGACCCGTTCAGTTTGAAGCTGGTCGGATTCGCGTCGCTGTTCTTCCAGCTGCCCTGGAAGCCGATACTGACACTGCCGCCGGCGGCGATGGCGCCGTTGTAGCTGGCGTTGGTCAGCGTCGCGTTCTCGCCGGACATGCTGAACCCGCCGTTGAAGTTGCTGGTGATCTGCTGGTCACCGGGGAAGGTGAAGGTGAGGCTCCATCCGTTGACTGCGGTGGTGCTGGTGTTGCCGATCACCACGTTGACGACGAAGCCACCGGTGGACGAACCACCGCCCCACTCGCTGGACTTGGTGTAGGTGATGTGGCAGCTGCCTCCGCCGGTATTGCCGCCGCCGATGGTCCAGGTGAAGCTGGCCGACCCCGACGCCCCGGTGCTGTCAGTGGCTGTCACCGTCGCGTTGAAGGTCCCGTTGGCGGTCGGCGTGCCGGAGATCACTCCCGCGGAGCTGATGGACAGCCCGGTCGGCAGGCCACTGGCGGAGAAGGTCAGTGCCGCGCCGCCGGAGTCGGTGGCGTGAACAGTCAGGCTGGCGGCCGTGCCCACGGTACCGGTCTGCGCCCCGGGGTTGGTCACCGTGACGGTGTTCCCGGTGCTGACGCCACTGCCGAATGCTTGCTGTACGGCGGTGAAGGCGGGCTTGGGCTGGTAGTTCTGGTCGAACATGGTGGCCGCGCCCTGGCCGGAGAACGTGCCGGGAACCCAGGAGTCGGCGTCGCCGACGGCCCACTGGGTCACGCCCACGCACCGGGTGACGCCCAGGCAGTCCTTGACAACGTTGGCGAATTCTGTGGCCTGCTGCTGGAGGTTGGCGCTGCTGGCCGGGAGCGTGATGCGGTCGTCAAGCTCGGTTACCGCGACGTCGAGGCCGAGGTTCGCGAACCGCTGCATGTTCGCTTCCATGTCGGACGGGACCTGGCCGAGGATGAAGTGGCTCTCGAAGCCGATGCCGTTGAGCGGCACGCCCTGCGCGAGCAGCGACTGCGCGAGGCTGAACATCGCGTTGCTCTTGGCGTTCTCGCCCTCGATGTTGAAGTCGTTCAGGTACAGCTTGGCGTTCGGGTCCGCGGCGTGGGCGGTCCGCAGCGCGTCGGCGATGTATCCGCTTCCCATCGCGTTGAAGAACGCGTCCGCCACGAATGACCCGTCGCCGTTGAAGGGCTCGTTGACCACGTCCCACGCGTAGCACGAGCCCTTGAAGTGGGTGGCCTCGGTGG
Source organism: Streptosporangiaceae bacterium (assembly GCA_019245115.1). Lineage (GTDB taxonomy): Bacteria > Actinomycetota > Actinomycetes > Streptosporangiales > Streptosporangiaceae > JAFARZ01. The sequence continues at coordinate 22,735 of JAFARZ010000373.1, forward strand.
TGATGTGGGTCTCCATCGCCGCCTGCACCTGGTTCGACGGCAGGGAGGACACCCATGACGGAAGCTGGCTCTGCCAGACCAGGTTGTGGCAGCGCACCCGCTCGTTGTTCGCCTTGGCGTAGGAGACGATCTGGTCGCCCGGGGTGAAGTTGAACGAGCCGTTGGACGGCTCGGTGGTGTCCCACTTCATCTCGTTGCCCGGCGTGAGCATGTCGAACTGCTGGGACTGGAGCTGGGTCACCGTCGACTGGGACAACAGGTTCCCGGTCATGTCGGAGCCGAAGTAGCGGCCCACCCCTTCGGCGAGCGTCCGCAGCGGGGTGCCGCCGGCGGCGGCGGAAGCGGGGGTGACGGCGGCTAGCGAGCCGAGCACGGCCAGGGTGGAGGCCACGGCGCCGGCGGCCACCAATCGGCGTGTCCTCAGAAGCGGTTGTCTCATGAACCGATCTCCTCGAAATGTTTCGGCGATATGTCCGATAATTTCACAGTTAAAACCGTGTTACAGACTTTCGCAATAGGTTTCGGTATCGATCTGCGCACCAATTCCGCCGACCATGAAACGTTCATTCCGCGCCACCACCAGCCATTGAGGAAATCGACCCGTCCGTGATGTCGCCCGCATGCCGATAGAAAATGGACAGAAAGTTTCGATCGTCGCAGTCTCACCACCGCCCGTTCGTGAAAATAAAGGTCTTATCCGAGAACGGCTGTGGTGCTTACCCTGAGCCCCTGCTTCAGCCGCGGCCTGGCCTTATCCGAGGGGAGAGCATGGTGGAGCGAGACATGGTGCAGCGAGACACCGACGCGATGTTTCTTGGCACGGTGCTGCGCCGGGCCCGGGAGGCTCGCGGCATCAGCCAGGAGGGGCTGGCCGACCGCTTCGGTTACGACCGGACGGTCATCTCCAAGGCCGAGTCGGGCCTGCGCCCCCCGTCCCCGGGCGTGGCCAGGGCCTACGCCACGGCGTACCCCGAGCTGAACGGGCTGGTCGAGGGCGGCTTAATCGAGCAGTGGAGCGAGCACGTCAGGAAGCACGGCGGCGCGGTCCCCAGGTTCTTCACCGGCTGGCTGGACGCCGAGGGCGGCGCGTCCGCGCTGGTCTACTGGGCGCCGATCCTGGTCCCCGGCCTGTTCCAGACGCAGGCGTATGCCCGGACTATCCTGGCCGTCGATCCGGACAGCAAGGAGCCCCTGGACGAGCGGGTTGCGGCGCGCCTGGAACGGCAGCGGATCCTCGAGCGCGCCGAGCCGCCGATGGTGACGGTGGTCCTCGCCGAGGCGGTGCTGCACCGCAACGTGGGCGGGCCCGCGGTCATGCACGAACAGCTCAGCCACCTGGCCGAGATCGGCCAGCGGCCGCGGGTGACGATCCAGGTCATACCGGCCGAGATCGGCGCGCACGCCGGCTTGTGTGGTGACGCGGCGATCGCCGACGGTCAGGGAGACCCGACCGTGGTCCACCTCAGTACACTGACCGAAGGCGAGACGACGGCGGAACCCGGGACCGTCGCCAGGGTGCGGATGATCACCGACGCGCTGCGGTCCGAGGCGCTCCCGCGCGGCGCCTCGCGCGAGCTGATACTGAAGGTGGCGCAGCAACGATGGACACCATGAGCTGGCGGAAGAGCAGCTACAGCGGGGAGAACGGCGGCCAGTGCGTCGAGGTCGGCGCGGCCTCTGGCGCGGGCCGGGTGCTGGTCCGTGACACCAGGGACCGCTCGGGCCAGGTGCTCGAGTTCACCCCCGCCGCGTGGCGTCGCCTGCTCGCCCGCCTGCGGGCGCGGTGACCGCACCCGCAAGCGGACGGTGCTAGGCCCTAGACGGTAGCCCAGACCTGGTTGGCGCCGCCGTTGTTGTCCCAGAGTTCCTGCTGGGTGCCGCTCCCGCCGAACCCGGTGTCGTCGACCACCTTGTTGGCGGCGGCGGGGTTGTCATAGTGGATGCGCCAGCCGCGGGTGTCCCACTTCTGGTTGGCGCCGCCGGTGCAGCTCCACAGTTCGAGCTTCGTCCCGTTGGTGGTGCCACGGCCCTTCGCGTCCAGGCACATGCTGTTGTGCCGGATCGTGCCGTCGCTCATGACCTGCCACACCTGGTTGGTCAGGCCGTTGCAGCGCCAGACCTGGACCACCGCGCCGTTCGTGCTGCTGTTGCCCCGGTCGTCCAGGCAGACCCCCATCTTGATGAGCTTGAGGGAACCAGAGAAGTTCACCACCGGGCCGCTGGTGTTGATGGTCCAGTTGAAGGTGGCCGAGCCCGCGGTACCGCCGTTGTCCGTCGCGGTCACCGTGACCTTGAAGGTACCCGTGGCGGTGGGCGTGCCGCTGATCGTGCCGGCGGTCGCGTCGATGGCCAGGCCCGACGGCAGCCCGGTCGCCGCCCAGGACGCGATGGCGTTGCCCCGGTTCGACGAGGCCTTCAGCTGGAGTATGCCGATCTGGAGTCCGACCGTGCTCGTCTGGTCGCCCGGGCTGGTCACGGTCACCACATCGCCGCTCAGGGTGGCGCCGTTGTAGCTGATGTCCGTGATCGTGTCACTGGTACCGGCGGCCTGACCGGTGTCCGCGATGATCGCGGCATCCGACACGTTCCCGCCACAGGTTCCCGCACCCTGGACGAAGGCCAGCGCAACGGAGTAGCTCACGTTCGCCGGGGCGCTGGAGTTGGCGCAAGCTCCCGTCGCCGGGGCGATGACCGTCCAAAGGGCGCTGCCGTTGTTGGCCTGCGTCGGATATCCGAAAATGGAGTCGCCGCCAGCGAACTTGATGGTCCAGCGGGGCGAGCCGCCCGCGTAGTTGTTAGTCGCGAAGGTCGGCGCGGTTGTCGGTGCGGCAGTCGGCGGGCTGTTCACATCCATTTCGGCGAAGGAACCGGTCGACGACCCCACCGTCAGGATCGGATTCCCAACCGAGTCGGTCACCGCGCTAGAGCCGGTACCGTTCGCCGACAACGTCACGCTCAGGGTGGCGGCGTTGGCCGGGGCCGCAAACGCTAGCAAACCACCCGTTACCGCTAGCGTGCTACCGGCAATGGCCAGCAGTTTGTTGAACCTGTGCATAGTGTGCCTTCCAGTTGCGGTGGAGAGTCCCCCTCTGGCGGCGGAGACATGGCACGGACGGGGCGCGCCAGCCCAGCAGTCCTATCCGCGCGGCCTCTTTATGCCAGCAAACTATGCTAGTTCTTTACTCTTCGCGGTAAAGGGTTGTTACGACGCCATGTAGGGACTCTCAACCGACAATTCACCTGACCTGCCATATCACCGCCAATCCGTTACTTTATTGTGACTTTCCGTATCCGCCCCCGGGTTCCTGGCGCGTCCCTCAAGGGGTACGTTGCGCCAACCATCCCCACCGGAGGGGTACGTTGCGCCAACCATCCCCTTCGCTTACCGCTCCCACGCGCGACACGTAAATGGTCGACTACTTACGATTATGATCGGCTATCATTCGGGTATGACGACGGCCGCATCATCCGACCCACGGCTCTACATGAAACTTGCCGCGACCCTGCGGACGCAGATAGCCGACGGGACACTTGCCAAAGGCGCCCGGATGCCTTCCATCTCGGTCTTGTGCGAGGAGTACTCACTCTCCCGCCAGACCGCCGGCAAGGCCCTGCGCATGCTGGAAGACGAGGCCCTAATCCACCGAGTCCCCGGCCTCGGCTACCACGTCACCTAAACCGAGCGAAAGCGAGCCAAAGCGAGCTGCCGCGGCGGATTGCCGTCCCGGAGGGGCGGTGAGCCTGCCGTGGCTCCAAGCTGGCCGAGCGCAGCGAGGCCTTGGCGCGGAGGGAGATACAGCGGCGGATTGCCGTCCCGGAGGGGCGGTGAGCCTGCCGTGGCTCCA
>JAFARZ010000416.1 GCA_019245115.1 Streptosporangiaceae bacterium
GCGGACACATGAGCATCCTTCAGTGGGAAGAAAAGAGCCCTTTGGAAGAAAAGGTGCCGGAAACCAGCGCCCTATCCTCCGCGAAGCCCTTTTCTTCCACGTCGTCCACCGCAGCTGCCGTCACATAACGGCCATATCAGGACAAAATCGGCACCGCAACGACACGCCGCAGACTCGATTTGTTTTGGAACGCGCGCACGGAGTCCTACGTATCCACCGCAAGGCGTAAAACCACCACACAAACCTGCGGATCCATGTCCGGCAAATGCGGATATGAGCGACAGGCGGAGCAACTGGCGACGCCCCGTACGGCCCGGGTCAGCTTCGCTGAGCTGTTAAGTTACCGGCATTGGCCGGGACGGGTGACAAGCCGGAGGAGGAGCACCTCGACTCGCTTCACACCAGGAGCGTAGGAGCCGGGCAAGCCTGCTGGCGCCGCAGGCAGCACACTAGGCATGTGCGGATTACCATCCGGGTCCGGCCCGGCTCGGCGTGTCCTGGAGTCGGCGGCGGACATGCCGGCGCGCTGGTGGTCCGGGTCAGCGCCCGGGCTGTGGACGGTAAGGCCACCGAGGCCGCGCTAGCCGCGGTCGCCGCCGCGTTCGGCGTCCGCCGGAATGCCGTCACGCTGGTCACCGGAGCGTCAAGCCGGACCAAGGTGGTCGACGTCACGGGAGCTGATCCACACCGCCTCGCGGACCTGCTCGCCACACAAGGCCCCGGCTGACCGGTGCCGATGTGTATCGTGACGGCGGGGCCGCGGCTGGGCGACCCGGCGGTGTCCTGGTGATCGGGGCCAGGTGCCGGTCTTGTGGATCACCGGGCCCGCGGGTGTCGGCAAGTCCACGGTTTCCTGGCTGCTGTTCACCGAGCTGGCGGGTTCGGGGACGCGTACCGCCTTTGCCGATGCCGACCAGTTGTGCATGTGTTACCCGGCACCGCCGGATGATCCGGGCCGGCCCTGGGCGTGCGGCGGGCCTTGCTGGAGCAGGCGGCGGTGCTGGTGTGCCGGCTGCGCGCGGACCCCGATGAGGTCGTGCGGCGGCTGGCCGGCAAGCGACGGCACTTCGGCGAAGACGTGCGGGACCTGGCGCGGCAGGTGCGGGACGGATGTGATCGCATGGATGCCAGCGATTTCGCCGACGTGTGCGTGGACACGACCGGCGTGCCGGCTGGCGAGGTGGCCCGGCGGGAGCCAGGCGCACGGTAGCGGCGGGCAGGTCCTGCTGGTATGCGGCCCGGCCGGGGTCGGCAAGTCGACGATCGGCTTCCAGCTGTACCAGCGGTGCCTGCGAACCGGCCTCACCGCCGGCTACATCGACCTGGACCATATCGGGTTCCTCGCTCCCCGCCCCGATGATGACCCGCGCGGCCACCGGCTCAAGGCCGCCAATCTCGCGGGCATCTGGCGGACCTACCGCGCTGCCGGAGCGACGCACCTCGTGATGTCCGGTCCCATCGAAAACCAGGCCGTGCTCCGCGCCTACGCGACCGCGCTGCCAGCCACGGTGATGACGACATGCCGCCTGCACGCCGGACCCGCCGAGCTGAGGCGGCGGATCATGACGCGCGGCGAAGAAGGCAGCTGGCCCTAGCCAGGAGATCCGCTGCGCGGGCAGCCGGCGAGCTACCTGTCCCGGGTCGCCGAGCAGGCGGCCGCAGACGCCCAGGCCCTCGATCACGTCCCCCTTGACGCCCTGCGCATCGACACCGACGGCCGCACCACAGGCGAAGCCGCCGACCTCATAGCCGCCGCGGCCAGATGGCCAGGCCAGGAGCCTGGCGCGAGCTGACCAGCCGCGTCAGGGATGACCCCGATAGCCGCGTCGGCACACCAGGGTCCGGACAGGGCTGATCCCGATCGACGGTGCCCGTTATCCGCGGCAGCCTTGAATTGTGAGCGCAACCCCCGGAGACGGCGAAATCAGCCGGACGCCGGGACCGCTCCAGCCGGACCTGGCAAGCAAGTAGCTAACGTAAACGGAGGCTGATCACAATGCTCGCGATCATCGTTCTTGCCCTCATCGCCGTCGTGGCGCTGGCCATCCTCGGCACCGTCGTGCACTTCCTGTTCTCACCCTGGTTGCTGCTGGTGGCCATCGCCGTCCTGGCCTGGATCAAGTTCCGGCCTCGCAGCTCCCGCCAGTAGACCGGCCGGCATTCGTTTCTTATCCGGGGTCCGCACCGTGAAGGTATTCGAGGATCATGTCACGTTTGCGCGTCAGCGTAGCCAGGTCGGCGGCCCCGGAGCCGAAGGTGAATGCGCCGGGAACCGCGAGCGGCCGCCCGGTCGTGCGGTGAACGCGGATGTACCACCAGGCGCCTCCGCGCGGATTCTGATGCCGGTGCATCTCAATCCGCGTGACCTCATCCCAGGGCACGCGGCGCCGGCTGACGAACGAGTAGAACTGCATCTGGTCGGCCGTGAGCCTGGTCTTCCCGTAACCACGGTTGATCATGTAGAGAAACGCCGGAAGCCACATTATGCCGAACACGACCGCACCCACCAGCAAGCCATCGCCGGAGGGCCGGGGACCACCGGGGTCGAGCCAGATACCGACAGGTACGCCCGCGAAGACGAGAGTCAGCACGCCGGTCCACAACCAGTTCACCCGCTGTGCCCGGGCATCAAGGCCGATCCACGTGCCGGGGAGAGCCGCGGCAGCGACCGTGAGCCGCACCCGGCTGGAACGTGACAGAGCGCTACCAGCGGCGGGAACCTGCGCCGCCACAGTCCCGGCTGGGATCCCGGCCAACGGAACCTGCACGACATCCACCGGCACGATCCTGGACGCGGAACGGGCCGCCGCCTCCGCGGCAGGGCGCGGCAGGCCGACCACCATCGGCATCACCGCCGGGCTCCGGGGCCTCCGCCGCAGCGCCCGGATGATCCCGGCCGTGGCCCGCCAACGCCACCGCACCGGCCGCCATGGCCGCCGGTGACCGCTCCGTGGCCATCGAGCGCCTCCTGCCTCGCCGTGACCTTCCTGCAAGTGAATCACGAATGGGCGTTCCGCGATCGCCACCGACCGTGGGCGACTGAGCAGCCGGCCGGGTTCACGGCGTGCGTTCGAGCAAGATCAGGTGGGATTGCCGGCGCAACCGCAGGGCGGTCAGTCCTGTCTGTGGCGGGCCTCGATCTTGAGTCCTTCGTCCAGGATGATGGCGGCAGTGGGGGCGGAGCCCCAGGTCAGAGTCCGGAGAAAGTCTCCGGGCTGGACCAGGCGGCGCTCGTCGACCTCGTGCCGCGGATCCCATGGCAACAGCTCGACCCGGGCCCAGAAGCGGGTCTGGTAGTAGCGCCAGGGTCCAGCCGGGTGCTCAGGATCGTCAACGCGCTGGCAGCCGATGTAGCGGCTCTCGACGACGCGGGCGCAGCCTTCCTCCATCACTTCCCGGACCAGGCAGTCCTCCAGCGTCTCGCCCGGCTCGACCCCGCCGCCGCCCAGGACGATCATCCCGGTCCCGGTGAAGCAGATGCCGTAGGCCTGGTTAGAGTGCGGCGGCTCCGGCCGGAACGGGGGATCGAACCAGGTCAAGGTCACCCGGCGCCCCCGATCACAGATCTCCTGAACCGATCGCGCCCCGGGCTCGGCCAGACCCGTCGAGTAGCCGCCAGGCGGCATAACGCGCTCCACAGGCCCTGACCTTACGGGAGTTCAATCGCCCGGGAAGGACAGGAACTACACGGGCGGCCAGGCTTGCCGCGAAAGATCCCCCATTCGGCGCCATGTCTGGTCCCCGGCAAAGTCGCCCACGTAAGCACAGCTGGCCGATCTGTGCGCCCAAGTCCCGACTGCGAACGCCCGGATCTGCCGAATAGCGGACGTTGTGGGAGCGCATGCTTATGCGCTGGCGTGGATGTCATCCGCCGTCTCGTTGATCGTGGATTCGATCGTGTCGTCTGCGCGGAGGGCGCGCGGATCGCCGGCTCTGTCCGTGGAGGGAGCGGTGGCGGCGGGCTATGTGTCCTACGCAGAACGTCCAGTTCACGGGTTCTCCGCCGGTAGTTATGCGTCGTCTGCTGGCGTCGGCCTGCGGTTAGAGAAGAAACGCGGTGAGCGCCTGGGCTAGTTCGTCTGGCGCTTCTTCGGCCTGGTGGTGCCCGGAATGGATGGGCCTGCTGGAAAGTTCCCCGGCCACCCATGGCCGCCAGATCGCCTCGGGGTCGCCGTGGATGTCGATGTCGTCTTCGGTGGCGTTCAGCAGCAGTGTCGGGCAAGCGATCTTGCGATTGGCGGTGCGGTCGGCTTCCTCGTGCGCGCGGTCGACGCTGAGGCCGGCCCGGTAGTCCTCGCACATGCCATGCACGACGGCGGGATCACGCAGCGCGGCCCATAGATCGGCGTGGTTGGCCTCTCCCATCTCATCCGGCGCTGGGCTCTGGTACCAGGCGCCGGGATCGGCGTTGATGAACCGCTCGGCCGGCTTGTCGGTCTGGCCCATGAACCACCAGTGCCACCAGGTGCGGACGAACTGCTCGTTGAGGCGTTCGAGATGCTCGATCACCGGCAGGGCGTCCATGACGGCGAGTCGCGTGGCCGCGCTGGGATGATCCATGGCGGTGCGGAAGGCGGCCAGGGCTCCGCGGTCATGGCCGACCACGGCGAACTGGTCGTGGCCGAGGTGCCGCATGAGCGCTACCACGTCCTGGGCCATGGCTCTTTTGGAGGACTGGGCGTGCTGCGGAGCATCGGGAGGGAGGGCCGACTGGCCGTAGCCGCGCAGGTCCGGGCAGACGACGGAAAACGACTCCGCCAGTTGCGGGGCCACCCGGTGCCAGGTCGTGTGCGTGCGGGGGTGGCCGTGCAGCAGCACGACCGGGCGCCCCTGGCCGCCGTGGCGCACCCGCAGAGTCACCTTGCCGAGGTTGACGTGCTCAAGCGCGAACCCTTCGAACATGCGACGCTCCCATCCCGGCCTGCACGACACCATTCAGAACTTTATGAAACGTAACCTACCACCTTTCACGGATAGCTGAAAGATGGAATATGCTGGCAGCCGATGCGCACACCGCCTGGCGATCCCCGAGTTCAGCTGCTGGCCGAACTGGCTGACGAGACACGCTTCGCCGTGCTCGAGCGGCTCGAACACGGACCAGCTTCAGCCGCCGAGCTGAGCGAGATGCTGAGCATCGCTCCGACGCGGCTGGCCAACCACCTACGCCGGCTCCGTAATGCCGGGCTCGTGACGGTC
>JAFARZ010000431.1 GCA_019245115.1 Streptosporangiaceae bacterium
CGCTGGGTCCTGCTCGACTACCTGGACGTCGTGGTGCACGTCCAGCACGCCGAGGAGCGCACCTACTACGCGCTCGAGCGGATCTGGAAGGACTGCCCGCAGATCGCGCTGCCCGACCTCGCCACGACGCCCGGAGCAAAGCGCTGAAGCCGCTTCCAGGAGGCCTGGGCGATCCCCCCGCTGACGTTAAAGATGTCCGGCTGGTGCTATGGCGGCATGGCCAGACGATCTGGAACGCCGAGCGCCGCTTCCAGGGCCAGACCGACATCGAGCTGGACGAAACCGGCAAGGCACAGGCCGAGCGCGCCGCCCGGCTGCTCACCGGCCTCAGCCCCACCATGATCGTCTCCTCGGACCTCAGCCGCGCCGCCAGCACCGCCGCCTACCTGGCCCGGCTCACCGGCCTCGCCGTCACCAACGACAAGGACCTGCGGGAACGGCACGGTGGCTGCTGGGAGGGCCTGACCGACAGTGAGATCCGTGAGCGGTATCCCACCGAACACGCGAACTGGCTGCCCCCGGACGGGGAACCGAGCGATGCGGTCGCCGACCGCGTGGTCGCCGCCTTGCGCCGCACCGCCGACGCGCTAGGCAACGGCGGCCTGGCCGTCGTGGTCAGCCACGGCGCGGCGATCCGCCTCGGTATCTCCCGCCTGCTCGGCCTGCCCGAGGACCTGTTCACCGTGCTCGGCCCGCTCGCCAACTGCTCCTGGTCGGTGCTGGGTACCCGCCGCGGCCGGTGGCGGCTGCTGGAGCACAATGCCGGCACCCTGCCCGAGCCTGTTCTCGGGGATGATAGATAAAACCCCTATGGACGAACGAGCTGTGCGCTGCCTGACCCTCACCTGGTACGGCCAGGCCGGTTTTCGTCTCGAGGGCGGAGACAGCCGGATCCTGGTCGATCCCTTCCTGAGCGAACGCGACGGCCGCCGCTACCCGCCGCCGGCCTCGCCGGCCGACTTCGCCGACATCACGCTGGTGCTGTGCACCCACGAGCACATCGACCACCTGGATATGAAGTTCCTGCCGGAGTTCGCCAGGGTGAACCCGAGCGCACCCATCGTGGTGCCGGCCCCGGTGGTGGACATCGCCGCGGGCGGCGGTCTGGACCGCGAGCGCCTGATCGGGGCAGTGACAGGGGAGGAGATACGGCATCAGGATGTCACCATCCGTCCGCTACCGGCCCAGCACGGGCTGGGCGGCGACAAACCAGTCGTCTACGAGTTCCTTGACGGCCGTTTCCTCGGCTACGCGCTCGAGATCGGCGGCGCGCGGTTGTTCCACGCGGGGGACGGGCTGGTGTATCCGGAGCTGGCCCCGGCGCTGAAGGAACTGGCGCCCGACGTGCTCATGCTGCCGATCAACGGGCGCGACCACATGCGTGAGGCGGCCGGGCTGGTCGGCAACATGAACGAGGACGAGGCGGCCTGGCTGTGTGCCGAGGTGAGTCCCGAGTACGTCATCCCGATGCACTACGAGATGTTCGCGCACAACCTTGGCGACGTCGGTCGTTTCGCGTCGCATCTGCACGACGCCGCCGCCGACGGCGGCCCTGTCCTGGTCATGCCCTCCCGCAACCGCCCCTTCACCCTGGCCCTGACCTAGCCTTCACCCCGCAGCCGAATGGCGGAAGGGGCCGAGCAGAAGATCGCCGACAGGCACCCCGATATTCGCGTCCGGGATGATGCGCGTTTCCGGTGAGCGTTCCAGAATAACTCCTGTTTACGGAATGCCGGACATATCGTCTCTGCTGGAAGTGCGCTGGCCAGCCCGGTGAACTACGCGCATCGACACATAGCGGGCACATGGGCCAGTCACGTCGTCCACCGCAGCCGCCGTCACATAACGGTCATATCCGGGCGAAACCGATGCCCGCCCACGGCGAATGACCGGACGAGACGGCCACCGCGCACCGGCACTGCCCCGTGACGTGGTCCGGGTGGCGTTCAGCGTTTGGCGGAGGTGTCACCACCGTCCGTTCGTGATGATGGTTTAAAGGCGGGAAGCGCGGGCGTTCAAGTAGCGCTGCTGCGGGACGGCGGGAGCGCGCGCGGCGGCCGCGCGGTAGGCCTCGCGGGCGGCGGCGGTCTGCCCCGCCATCTCGAGCAGGTGGGCGCGCGCGGTCAGGAACCGGTGGTCAGCGGAGATACGGCGGTCGGGTTCCAGGGTCTCGAGCATGGCCAGGCCGGCCCGCGGGCCCGCCGACATGGCCACGGCGACCGCGTGGTTCAGCCTGATCACCGGATTGCCGGGATCGGCACTGACCAGCAGTTCATACAGCGCCGCGATCTGCGGCCAGTCCGTGTCACCGGCGCTGGCGGCTTCGTCGTGCAGGGCGGCGATCGCCGCCTGGAGCTGGTACGGACCGGGCGGGCCGCTGCTGAGCGCGGTGGTGATGAGCTCGGTGCCTTCGCGGATATAGCCGGTGTTCCAGCGTGACCGGTCCTGCTCGGCCATCGGGATCGGCTCGCCGTCCGGGCCGGTACGCGCGTCGCGGCGAGCGTCGGTGAGCAGCATGAGCGCCAGCAGCCCGGCCACCTCGCCGTCGTCGGGGAGCGCCCGGTACAGCATGCGGGCCAGCCGGATGGCCTCGCCGGCCAGGTCGGCCCGGCTGCTGGCGTATCCCTCGGTGAAGATCAGGTACAGCACGTGCAGGACGGCGGTCAGGCGCTCCGGCTGGTCCTGGCTGGCCGGCATCGCGAACGGGACGCCGCTGTCCTTGATCCGCTGCTTGGCCCGGGTGATGCGCCGGGTCATGGTGTCCTCGGGCGTCAGGAACTCCCGGGCGATCTCCGCCGTGGTCAGGCCGCCGACCGCGCGCAGTGTGAGCGCGATCTGCGCCGCGACATTCAGCGACGGGTGGCAGCACATCAGCAGCAGGATGAGGGAATCGTCGTAATCTGTTACCGGGCCGGTGCCGGGGGTGTAGTGCCACTGGACTTCGCGCTGGACGCGGGCCTGGTCGCTGCGCAGCAGGTCGGTCAGCTTCCGGCTGGCCACGCGGATGAGCCAGGCGCGTGGGTTGTCCGGGACGCCGTCGGCCGGCCACTGCGCGGCGGCGGCGATCAGCGCCTCCTGGGTGGCGTCCTCGGCGGCGTCGAAGTGACCATAGCGACGAACCACCGCGCCGAGGACCTGCGGCGACAGGTGGCGGAGCAGGTCCTCGATCCCGGTGGCCGCGGGCATCTACAGGTCCAGCTCCTCGCGGGATTCGGCCAGCGGACGGACGTCGGTGTACGCGGTGTCGGCCACGCCCGCCGGGCCAGGGGTCTGCGCCAGCCGGGACGCGATCTCGGTCGCGCGGTCGAAGCTGCCGCATTCCACGATCCAGTAGCCGGCCAGGACCTCCTGGGTCTCGGCGTACGGACCGTCGGTCACGACGGGAGCGCCGTCGCGGAGCCGGATCCGCCGGGCGTGCACCGGGGCGGTGAGGCCCCGCGTCTCGACGAGCTCACCCGACTCGGTCAGTTCCCTGGCGAACTCCTCCATGAACTGCCCCATCGCGGCGAAGTCCTGCGGGGACCAGACCGGCTTGCCCGGCGCCGGGTTCCCGGCCATCGCGTCATAGTCCTGCTGTGAGCCGTACACCAGGATCATGTATTTCATGATCGCTCCTTTCGTTGCCTTCGACAGGAACGTCGGTGCGGCCGGCCCGATCCGGACACTACGCTTAGGCCGGTGCGGGTAGCGACGTGGAACGTGAATTCAGTCAAGCAGCGCGTGGAGCGGCTGCTGCCTTGGCTCGACCAGCGGCGGCCGGACGTGGTCTGCCTCCAGGAGACCAAGCTAGCCGATTCCGCGTTCGAGAAACTGCTGGGCGGGGCGCTGGCGTATCGCGGCTACGAATACGCCGCGCACGGCGAGGCACAGTGGAACGGCGTCGCGATCTTGTCCCGGGTCGGGTTGTCCGACGTGGTGCCCGGCCTGCCCGACGGGCCGGGTTATCCGCACCAGGAAGCCCGCGCGATCACCGCGACGTGTGACGGGATCCGGATCCACTCGGTCTATGTGCCGAACGGGCGGGTCCCGGACTCCGAGCACTACCAGTACAAGCTCGCCTGGCTTTCCGCGTTGCGGTCGGTCGTCGAGGCGGGTCCCGCGGACGCGATGGTGTGCGGCGACATGAACATCGCGCCCACCGACGCCGACGTGTTCGACCCCGACGCGTACATCGGCCAGACGCACGTTACCGAGCCGGAGCGGGCGGCGCTGGCGGACCTGCAGTCGGCCGGCCTGCATGACGTGGTGCGGGACCGCTGGCCCGATGAGCGCGTGTTCACCTACTGGGACTACCGGGCCGGGATGTTCCACCAGGACCTGGGCATGCGGATCGACCTGGTGCTGGCCACGTCTTCGGTGGCCGGACGGGTGGCCGCCGCCTGGGTGGACCGGGAGGCCCGCAAGGGCTCGCGGCCCAGCGACCACGCCCCGGTCATCGTCGACCTCGACACGGCACCCGACGGCGACATCGGACCAGTAGTGCCGCCGCCGTCCGCCAAACCAGTCAAGCGCGGCTCGGTCAAACTACCCCAGTCCCCCTGACCCCGCCTGCCCCAGCTTCCCCGGCGCCGCGTCACTACTGCGTCGCGGTGACGATGCAGCGGTGTAGCTCTTCGAGCGCCTCGCGGGGGCCGTCGGCCGTTACCGCGCTCGGCTCACCGGCGCTTTCGCGGTTCCACACCCAGCGAAGCACGGCCGTGGGCGGCCCGGATATCGTCACGTCGGCCGCGTCGGCCGCGCTGGCCGACACGGTGACCAGTCCCGGGCCGGTTTGTACCCGCCACGCCGCGCCGTCGGTCCGCACGGCATACGTCCAGCCGGGTGAGCTGGCCAGGATGCTGGTGAAGTAGTCGCCCCACTCACCGACGCTGTAGGCCAGGAAGACCTTGAGCAGCTCGTCGATGCCGTCAACGGCGAGATCGCGCGGGACCGGTGTGACCGGCTGCCCGGTGCCGAGTTCCGCGTCGATGCGGTGGATGACCGTCTCCTGCGCCATCCGGCGGATCCAGAAGCCCACGGTCTGGTCGGGTTTGTACCAGGAACCGGCCGGATCGTCGGGCTTGCGGGCGGCGAACTCGGCAAGCAGGCCGGCATAGGCCTGGTCGAGCAGCGCCAGGGGCTCGGCGGAGGCCGTTTCGTCCGGCGGCCACTGCTCGGGCTCAGCGCCCTCGCGCATGGTCAGGGTCTTGTGCATGTACACCTGCGCGACGTGGCGGGCCAGGTCGGCGACGGTCCAGCCGGGGCAGGTCGGCACCGGGGCGGCGAGATCGGCCGGCGCCACCGCGCGCAGGCGGGCGAAGTCATCCGCCAGGCAGTCGAGGAATCGCGAATCGTCCATGCCTGACAGTTCAGCACACGCGAACGGCTACCGGCCGGCGATCAGCCCGTCCTGGCGCGCCGCTCCAGCAGGATCACGTCCCGCCAGCGGCCATGGTGGCAGCCGATCCGTTCCCTGGTGCCGACGGCGCGGAATCCCGCCATGGCGTGCAGCCGCAGGCTGGCGGTGTTCTCCGGGAAGACACCGGTCTGGATGGTCCAGATCCCGGCCGCCTCCGCCGACCCGATCAGGGCGCCAAGCAGCGCGGCGCCGATGCCGCGACGGTGCCAGCCCGGGTCCACGTACACGCTGTGCTCGATCACGCCGGCGTAGGCACACCGGCCCGACACCGCGGCGGCCGCGACCCAGCCGGCCACCCGCCCGCTCGCGGTATCGACGGCGACAAAACGGTGCGACGCGAGCTTGGCGGCATCGAACGCGTCCCAGGCTGGCGCGGCGGTCTCGAAGCTTGCCTGTCCGGTGTCCAGGCCTGCCTGGTAGACCGCCAGCACCTGCTCGGCGTCCTCGGGCCTCATCGGCCGGATCAGGATCCCAGCCGGCGCCGCGGGCATGATCGCCGGGTACGGCGGGGGAGCGCTCGGCGCAGGGCGTCCCATCACGATGTCGGCCGCGGTCGGAAAGCGCTCCACGCATGCCCGGTTGATCCGGTAATAAGCGGAAGTGCCGCGCCGCTCGGCCAGCACGAACCGCACCTCGGCGAGGACCTTCAGGTGTGCGGACACCGTGGACTGGCCCACCGCCACCGCCGCGGTGATCTCTCCCACGCTCACCGGCTCGCCGCGCCGGGCCAGCAACGTGACGATCTGCACCCGGGTCGCGTCGGCCAGCGCCTTGAACCAGGACGCGTACTCCGTCGCCGTCACCCGGTCCAGTGGCCCGTCAAGCTCAAACTCGTGATTCATCGTTAATCGACGATAAACGATGAAGAGTACTAGTTCAAGGAACCAACGCCGTTCCCCGTGATCAGACGTACAGGCGGCGAGTGATGACGCCGTCGCCGATGTCCGCCCCGCGCCATAGCGCGAAGTGGCTGCCCACCTCCAGGCAGTCACACACGTCATCGCCCAGCAGCCGCAGCGTGACGAGGACTTGTGACGAGCCAGGGCGGAACGGCGTCGTGCCGCCGTCGCTGTCGAGCAGTGCCCTGAACAGCTGGCTGCGATGCGTTTCGATGTTCACGGCCCGCACCACCACCCGCTGCGACGCCTCGGCCGTCAACGTGTCGCCGTCGTCCGCCGAACGCGGCGTGACCAGCGCCTGGTACTTGTATCGCTTCACATCGGGTCACCCCTTCCGCGGGACACAAATATATCGTACGACGATGTAGCTGACTTTGGGCCGACCCCGGAGACTGGGGCAGGGATGGTGCTGGTTGGGAGCGGGGGTGTGGATTTGTGCGGGATGACTTGAACCGTGACGCGAGCGGGCCGTATTACTTGTCAGGGGGCCGTTTCTAGCGGCTGGCGGTGCTCATGGCACGTAACGACCGGGTTCGCTGGTGGCTCACGCCCGAGGTCGTCGTGGTCCTGCTATTTGTCCTGGCCGCCGGCAATCCCTGGGTTGCCGACAAGATCATAAATGCCAGCATCAATACGACCTCCTCCCTTCTGGGGTACCTCTATTACCTGCTCAGGTTTCCGGCATGGCGGCTGTCCACCGGTCGGTCGATGCCGAATCTTCACTATGTGATCGGTTCTGACCTGCTGGTCTTCTTTCTCATCGTGGTGACGGCGATCCTGTCCCGGCGGCTCGCCAATTCCCCGACCGCGGGACTTGCCCGATTCCTCGGTGCCATCGGCGCGGTAGTGCTGGCGGCGACGATCGCGGCGGTGGTGGGCGGGTTCGTCACGGCGTCGGGCCTGGGCTCCAGCACGCGGACCAGCGACGGTGGCACGGGCGGCTTCGTCCGGGGGGCCGTCTCACAGGGAGTCTTCTTCGGTGCGCTGGCCGGCCTCGTGGCCGCCGCGGTGATCATGTGGCGCGGTCGCGCCTGGCGGACTGATTCGGCCGGTTTTCTCCGGCGGGTGAATAGGGGTGATGGCGTGAACATGCCTGCTTGGTCGCCGGGTGGCGGTGCGAAGGGCGACGTGACCCGTTATCTGTGCATGGCAGCGCGCACCGATGAGCGCTTCGCGGAGCAGGTCGTCGACGAGGTGCTCGCCGAGGAGACGCGCGCGGTCGCCTACTCGGTGGGAGTCGACCTGAACCCGGTGCTGCGGCACTGCCTGGCCGCATCGAGGCAGCGTCAGCAGCGTGATCTCGCCCTGGCCGCCGTGTTCACCGTGACGCTCGTGCTCGCGCCGTTCTGGACGCTGATCGGCACGCTGTGCCTGATGTTCGCCGCTCAGGCGGCCCGGGTCACGCTGGCCCGGCAGCCTGCTCAGCGTCAGATGCGCTATCTGAGCCCGCTTCGTGGCCTCGTCGTCGCGCTGGCGCTGCTGGCCTCGGTCGTGCTGGCGTTCGTCATCCGGGCGGCGATCGGTTCGGTTTCCGGGCCGGCCGCATGGCTGCTCGGCCCGATATGGCTGGGCGTGTTCATCCTGGCCGGCCTGGCGGCGATGTACGGGCTGATCGCCCGCGACAAACTGCTGACCCACCACACGCTGGTCAGCGAGTTGCGCCGGGCCGTCTTCTCGCCGGAGGCAGCGCCGCCGGCCGTACCCGGTCAGCTCTGGATTCCGCCGCGTCTGACCGCGATCGAGGAAGCGGTCGGCGGGAACGTGACGGTGTACAGCGGCTATGAGCCGTTCGTCGGTTTCGGGTCAGCGGTTGACGGCTGGACGTTCGCGGTGCCTCTCCTCCCGGCCGCCGACCCGCAGGGCCTTTCCGCGGTCCGTCGCGACATCGTTCCGTTCACCACGATGGAACTGATCGACCGCGCGCGCGGCCGGCTCCAGTCCGCCCTCGATCTGGGATCGGGTTCGCCGAATGGACAGGGTACGGACCGCCTGGACGCGCTCATCCTCGAGGACCGGGTTTTCGTCAACGGGAGCGCTCTCGTCACCGAGGGACTTCCGATCCTGCCGCAACCTGGCCGCATGCCGGGGAACCGGCTGAGCCCCGAGGAGATCGAGCGGATCGCGCTGCACCCGCGCGGCGCGGTACGCCATTACCTGTGCGCCCACGTGCCCTCGTGGGGCGGCGAGATCATGGCCAGCACGTTCCTGCATGTGTCCACGGCTGGGGACGTGCTCTATCTGCACTGCGACCGGCGTGTGGTCGGCCCGGTCACCACGGCTTATCACGACGTGGACCGGATGACCGAGACAATGACGCCGGGCCAGCGGCTGCGCCTGCTCGCGGAGACCGTCGCGGAACTGCCCGGGATGGCCTTCGGGTCCTACCGCCGGGTCGTCCATCGCGGGCTGCTGGAGTGGCGTCATGACCGGCGACTGCTGCGCGACATAGCCTGCGCGGAGGAAGACCTGGCCTTCGACTACGGCGCGCGGGTCAGCGTGCGCCAACTGGCGATCGACCCCCATTACCAGAACTATTTCCAGGTCGTGGACGCGTCCAAGCACTTCAGCATCGTCACCAGGCACATGCTGGCGGCGACCCGGGACTTTCTCGATGAGCACGGTGTGGACACCACCGAGTTCCGCGCCCAGCAGATGACGATCCTGAATCAGGGCATCATCCAGAGCGGCGGGATCAGCATGGTCGGGTCGCAGGCGGTGGGGGCCGGGGCCCAGGCCACGCAGACCAACCAGGCCGCCGCCCAGGAACCGGCCGCGAGCGGGTGATGACGATGGAACAGGACAAGCCGGCCCCGCCCGGAAGCGCCGTCAACTACGGCATCCAGCAGTCGGGCGGCGTGAGCCAGGTCGGCGTTCAGGCCGTGGGGCCCAAAGCCAGCGCGGTCAGCGGCGACGTGCACATGGGCACGAGCCTGCCGTCTGGCCGCGTTCAGGCCGCCGACCTGATCCGCGCCCTGCAACGACTGCTCGACGAGCATCAAGGCGAACTGACCGATCCGGCAGGCACCAGGGTGACATCCGAGATCCTGCATGAGGAGATCGAGCGTCCCGAGCCGGACGCGAGCGTGGTGCGCCGCATGCTGTCCCGGCTGTCGTCGTCGGTTCAGCCGGTCGCCGTGCTCAGCGCCGCGGTGGCCCAGATCGCCGAAGCGGTCAAGGCGATAATCGGCGCGTTACGCCGATGGCGGCGGTACCGGCCTCGTGCGGCCAGCCCGCGCCGGCCGGCCCGGTGCCTCGCGGCTGACCACGATTTCCTGAGCCGAAAATATTTTCGGCTCAGGAAACTGGGTTCAAAGAGATGGCACGCCTCCGGCAGGCCCGGCACCGGATCTACGAGGCGGACGCCGGGCCACAGCTCGGCGGCAGGCAGCGGACGGCCTGGACGTCGCCGGTCAGGACACACGGACCGGATGCGTGGGGGATCAGCACGGTGCTGCCGCGCCGGACCGGCACCGGTGACCAGGACCCGGTCCCGGCGGCGAGCTCGCCGGTGCCTGCCGTTACGATCAGCACTGCGTAGCTGGGCGGCAGGTCGCCGCCCGCCCGGCCGTCCACCCGCTCGGCCCGGAAGAAGGGCTCCGCGGCGCTGGGGAAGAGTGAGCCGGCCGCCCGATCCGAAGGACCCAGCGGCTCCCCGCGCAGCGACTCCAGCCGTGCGGGCGGATAGGCCTGGCGGGTGACGCAGGACAGGGCCTGGTCGAACGGCAACCTGAGGAGCGCGTCGTCCGGCTCGACCGGGAAATCCTGCCATTCCAGCAGGACTGACCAGTCGGATGGCTCCTGTAGCTCGATGACCAGGAGCCCGGCGCCGATGGAGTGCGCGGTCCCGGCCGGGCACAGCACCGTGTCCCCGGCGCTGACCGGCACGTTGTTGGTCGCGGCCAGCATCGAAGCGACGTCCTGTGACCGGACCCAGCCGCCGAGCTCCGCCACATCAACGTCACGGCTGAAGCCGAGATGGACCACCGCATCAGGCGAAGCTTCCAGCACGATCCATGCTTCCGTCTTGCCGTGCGGGCTGTGCAGGTGAGCCGCGGCGAAGTCCCGGTCCGGGTGGACGTGCAGCGGCAGCCGCTGCCCGGCGTCCAGCAGCTTGACCAGCAGCGCGGGATCAGCTCCGTGCCGCGCCACGTGCGACGGGCCGAGCCACGCCACTGGATCGGCGGCGATCGCGTCCGCCAGCAGCGTGCCACCGGGCAGCCGGGTCATGCCGTCGGTGCCGGAGACGCCGAACCGTGCCGTGGCCGACGCGATCCAGTCCTCGGGCTTGTCCTCCATAGCAGCACCACCACGGCTCTGCTTACCCGGGGGGGCGACCCCCCGGAACCCCCCGCGGAAATGGCCGATCCGGCCGGAGCCGCGATAGAACGTATCCGGCAGGTTCGGCCCGAGGACTATCGGCTGCACCGGAGAAACCCTTCAGTCAACCGGATGCCAGGCCGTGAACCACCCGTCGGGCATCGTCGCGAGGACGTCCGGAAGGCTGTGCGCGGCCACGTACGGCCTGCCGTTGGCGCGGGTGATGGCGTTGAGCTCATCGAGCCGCGCGCGGGCCTCCGCCACCGCGGCGTCCCGCGCGGCGGGGTCGTGCGTCGAAACCGCGTCACGCCAGATGGACCGGCCGGCGAGGTAACCGGAGGCACCCGCGCGGCAGGCGATCTCCACCTGCGTCTTGAAGTCGGCGTAACCTACCCCAGCCGAGAGGATTACCCATGGCACGCTGATCCCCGCGTCGAGTTCCTTGCACGCGGCGGCGGCGTTGTCGCGTCCTTGCTGGCTGTCGACGTACCCGGGGAACTCCACCTTAAGCATGTCGACGCCCAGCGAGTTCGCCTCGAACGCGGACCTGAGGATGCCGTCCACCCGGGCGGCGCGCCACCGCGAAAAAGCAGGATCCTCGCCCGGCAGCGGGTACCAGATCGGCTCGACGACCAGCGGCAGGCTGAGCCGCGCGCACTCGTCGGCCAGCGAGCGCACCACGTACCGCTGATGCTCGGCCGTGGCGGCGTCGCCGTCCGGCCGGTAGAACCACAGCAGCTTGGCCACGTCCGCGCCGGCCAGCTTTATCTGCCGCAGGCCCCATCCCTCCCGGTACCGGGTGCGGCGCGGGCCCTCCGGAATCGAGTAGTCCTCGTCCTCGATCGTCGACATTAGCCCCACCGCGCCGGGCAGCGCGCCGGTCGCCACCGCGTGCAGGCCGTAGCGCGCGTCCAGCAGCCACGCGGACACGCTGGGCGACAGCGCCCGGACCAGCGCGTCCTTGGCCGTGACCACGTCGGCAAAGGACGCGGGATCACGACCCAGCAGTTCGGCGAAGTCCGACAGATGATCCAGGGCACAGATCTCGAAGAAGCCCGCCGCGCTCGTCACGCGCTGGAGTCCGCGGATCTTGCCGAGGTCGACCGGGACGACGGCAGTTGACATTGTGAATCTCCCTATAGTCAGTTCTGATCGGGCAAACTCTCGGCGAGGAGAACCCCCGCCACGAACGTGTCGCCGAGCCCGACGGTGCCGGCCGGCCTGAGCAGATGCGGGGCGGGAACCGAGGTCGCCCGCCACCCGTCGCCGAGCGGACCATCCGAGGGAAGCCGGTCGGTATAGGCCGCCTCCGGCGCCGGATCCAGCGCAGCAGAAGGCCGACCGGCCCGGGCCCGCGCGGCGGCGAAGCTGTTGCCGGCCAGCAGCACGTCCCTGGTGTGGCACGGGTCCTCGCGGTGCACGGCCAGCGCCCAGTCGTCGGCGTGCACGATCACCCGGCTGGCACCGCTCCCGCCGGCGATGTCGCGGGCCAGCATCCGCGGATCCCCGGTGGTGCCAGCCAGCATGAACAGCTCGGACAGGCTCATCCCGAGCGACGTGGCGCCGCCCAGTGTCACCGCGTCACCCAGCCGTCGCAGCGACGGAAATTCCGCCAGTTCGTGGTGAATGGCACGCAGGCCACCGTCGGACCACGCACGGCCCAGGGCCGCCAGCCATGTCCGTTCGTTCAGATTGTCCTCAGCCAGCGTGTTGAGGCCGGAGAGCAGCCCGGCGCCAGCACCAGGCGCCAGCCGGGAAGTCACGGTCAGGAACTGCTCATCGCACTCGATCGGCTCGTCGCCGAACCGCAAGATGATGCGGCTCGACCGGGGCACCGTCACCCCGCCACACGAGGTTCCCGCGGTGAACTCGAGTATGCAGTGCGGCAGTTTCGCCGGCGTCCCCGACGGCTCCACCAGCCCGGCTGGGACGATCGCGCCCTCCACGCACAGGCCGACGCGCGGGTCGATCACCGCCAGCTGCTCGGCGCTGCGATCGGCCAGCGCCAGCACGCTTTCAGCGCCGACGGCAGCCAGCGCCCAGGACGCCTGCGGACCGGTGCCGCCGACCTGGTACCGGTCGGGCGGCCCGAGCAGCTCAAACACCCACGACGGTCCCTCCGGCCATCGAGTCAGCAGTTCGCCGCCGCGACCCCCGGTGATCCGGGCCATGACCCGGGCCAGCAATTCCGCGCCGATGCGATCATCGGCGGGCAACGCCAACTGGGCGAACCGCTCGGCGTCGACATGGAAGATCGCGTCCACGCAGGCGCTGGCGCCGGTGAACATCAGGCGTGCCTTCGGCGCCTGCTCGGCCACTCGCCCGGCCACCGCCACATACGCGTCCCGCCACGAAACGTTCATGCCTTGACGGCTCCAGCGGTCACGCCTTCGACGATCCGGCGCTGGAATATGAGCACCAGCACGACCAGGGGAACCGTCACCACGACGGATGCCGCCGCCATATCTCCCCAGGGGATGTTGTACAGCCCGGTGAAGTTGGCGATTCCCACCGGGACCGTCTGATGCGCGGGGGAGGTGGTGAACGACAGCGCCAGCATGAGCTCGTTCCACGAGGCGATGAAGCCGAGCAGCACCGCCGGCACGACGCCGGGCAGGGCTACTGGGATGATGACACTCCACAGTGACCGCAACGGCCCGGCACCGTCAATCTTCGCCGCTTCGTCGATCTCGACGGGTATGGCGCGGAAGTGCCCCCACAGGATGTACACCATCAGCGGCAGCGTCAGCCCGATATAGACACCCGACAGTCCCTGGTAGGTGTCCAGCAGATGCAGCCGCTGCATGATCTGGTACAGCGGGGTCACGATCGAGATCTGCGGGAACATCGACACGACCAGCACCAGGCCGAGCACCGCGCCCTTGCCCGGCAGCGACAGCCGAGCGATCGAGTAGGCGGCCAGGGCGGCGAAGACCAGGGCGACCACCGTGGCGGTCACATCCACGATCACGCTGTTCACGATGTACGGGCCGAAATCCTTGGCCACGAACACGTTCCGGTAATGCTGCAGCGTCCCGCCGGGGAACGGCAGCCACTTGGGCGCGGACCCGGCCAGATCGGCGTCCGGCTCGAAGGACGTGATCACCTGCCAGAGGAACGGGAACAGCGACCACACCACAATCGCGACGATCATTATCAGGAACGACAGGCGTCGCACCCCACCGTTCATGATCACCCTTCCTGGCGTAGACGTCGCACGATGAACAGCGCGAACACCCCGGCGATGATCGCCTCGGTGATGAACATCGCGGTGGCCATGGCCGAGCCGTAGCCCAGTTCGAGGCCGGAGAACATGGTCTTGTAGGTGTAGGTCGACATCGTCTCGGTGCTGCTGGCCGGCCCTCCTCCGGTGACGACGTAGGGCAGGTCGAACACCCGGAACGCGTCCAGCGCCCGCAGCAGCGCCGCCACCAGCAACGAAGGCATCAGCAACGGCAGCCGCACCCGCCAGAAATAACGCCAGGCCGACGCGCCGTCGATGCGGGCCGCCTCGGCCAGCGTCGGCGAGATCGTCTGCAGGCCGGCCAGCAGGAGCAGGGCCATGAACGGCGTCGTCTTCCAGATGTCGGCCAGCATCAGCGTCGGCAGCGCCAGCGACGTCGAGCCGAGGAAGTTCACCGCGTGCGACACCAGGTGAAGCTTGACCAGCACGTAGTTGACCAGGCCGTTCTGGTCGAACAGCCAGCTGAACATGCGTGACGTGACCACGGTCGGGATGGCCCACGGCACCAGCACGGCGGCGCGCACGAACCCGCGGCCGCGGAACGTCCTGGCCAGCGCGAGGGCGATGGCCAGGCCGAGCAGCGTCTCGGCGAGGGTGGTCACGGCGGTGAACTCGATGGTCTGCCGCCACGCCTTGGCGAAGATCGTGTCGTGCGCCAGATGCCGCGCGTTGGCCAGGCCGGTGAACTGGTCGCCCTGGATCTCCAGGCTGGTGTTGCGGAAGGCCAGCCAGATCGTGCGCAGCACCGGGTACAGCGACACCGCCAGCAGGCTGGCCAGCATCGGGACGACCAGCAGCAGTGCTTTCCCCCGGGGGGCGACCCCCCGGTGACCCCCCGTCCGGGGGGACCCATCCCCCCGGCCCCCCCTTGGGAGGGACTCCGTCCCCCCGGACCGGCCTGGCCGGGTCTTTGCCGTCGTGGTCATCCCAGGATCTGCTCGATCTGGCTCTGCACCTGCGACAGGTTGGACTGCACGTTACCGGTGGCCAGCGCGGCCGAGACGCCGGCCTGTATCGCGAGGCTGACCTGGGAGTACTTCGGTGTCTTCGGGCGCGGCGTGCCGCCGGTGAAGACGTCGCGCAGCGAGACCATGAACGGGTTCGCCGCCTTCAGGGCAGACTGGTCGTACACGGACGGCCTGCTCGGCGCCAGGCCGAGCTGGGTGGCGAACCTGAGCTGGGTGGCCGGGCTCGACATCCAGGTCAGGAAGTCGATCGCCGCGCTCTTCTTGGTGCTCGCCGCGTTCATGCCGAACTGGTACCCGCCCAGGCAGGCGGTGCTCTTGCCGCCGGGGAACGAAGGCAGCGTGGTAACCCCGACCTTGTCCACCACCTTGGACGAGGTGGGGTCCTGCGCGTCGGACCATACATAGGACCAGTTACGCAGGAACGCCGCCTGGCCGCCGGTGAACGGCATCCGGCTGGGCTCCTCGTCCCAGGACAGCACGGCGCGCGGCGTCACCTTGTCCTTGCCGAAGGTGTCGGCCATGAACTGGACCGCCTCCACCGCCTTCGGATCGGCGATGGTCACCGTCTTGCCGTCTTCGGCGAGGACCGAGCCGCCGTTCGAGCCGATGAACTCCACCAGGTCGCAGACCAGCACCTCGGCCTGCTTGGCCTGCCAGTTGAACCCATCGCTCACCTTGCCGGCGGCCAGCAGCTTCTGCGCCCCGGTGACCAGCTCGTCCCACGTCGTCGGCACCGCGATCCCGGCTGCCTGGAGCAGATCCTTGCGGTAGTACAGCATGCCGGCGTCCAGGTACCAGGGCAGCGCGTGCAGCGCGCCGCCGTAGGTGCACGCGTCGATGACGCCGGGGAAGTACGCGGCCTTGGCCGAGGCGTTGAAGTAGGAGTCAAGCGGCGCGGACCAGCCGGCGCCGGCGAACTCCGAGATCCAGATGATGTCGCCGGTGAACACGTCCAGGCTGCCGTCCCTGGCCGACAGCGACTGGACGAGCTGCTGGTGGACCTGGGTGCTCTGGCTGGGCGTGGGCAGCTCGATGTACTGCACCTCCACGTGCTTGCTCGAGGAGTTGTACAGCTGGACCATCTGGCCGATCGTCGACTTGGCGAAGAACTTCGCGCTCGCGAACGTGATCGTCGTCTTGCCGCCGCTCGTCGCCGTGGCCCCGCTGGAACCGCTCCCGCAGGCGGCGAGCACGGGTGCCGCGGCCCCCGCGGCGAGGGCGGCCCCGACGCCCTTGACGAAGTTGCGTCTGCTCAGCGGTTCAGTCATGAGGACTCCACAAGGTGCGGGTTGATGCGTGAGTTTGCCGATCTATCATGCTGTTTGCATAAACTAGCTATTAGTTGATCAAAAATCAAGCATAGACTCGCAGAGATTCGCACGACCATGCAAGCCGGCGGTCGCTAGAGTGACTCCGTCGAAGGAGGTTTGCCCATGCCTGGTCAAGAGACTGCTGATGGGGTGCTGCCCGGGCGGCGGCGCGCGCTGCTGACGGCCTATGTGGACGATCATGGCCAGGCGACGGTCACCGAACTGGCGGACACGTTCGGCGTCTCCGCCGACACCGTGCGCCGGGACCTGGACTGGCTGGCCAAGCACGGCGCGGTTTCCCGCACGTACGGGGGAGCGGTGGCCGTCGCCGGCCTGGCCACGGCGGACAGTTCGTTCAGCGACCGGTCTTCGGTCCACCGCGAGGAGAAGCAGCGGATCGCCGCCGCCGCGGCGCAGCGGATCGCCGACGGCGAGACCGTCATCATCAACGGCGGGACGACCACCCTCGCCGTGGCGGCCGCGCTGCGGGTCCGCCGGGATCTCACGATCGTGACGAACAATCTCCGCGTACCGCCGGCCCTGCCCGCCGGGTCGGTCCGCGACGTCTACCTGCTCGGCGGGAGCTGCCGGCTGACGTCACACGTCACCATCGGACCCGTCGCGTTCCCGGGAACCGAGGGCATCAGCGCGGACGTAGCGGTCATCGGTGTCGGCGGCGTGTCGGCCAGCGCCGGCCTGACCACCACCAACCTCTCGGAAGCCCAGATGATGGCGCAGATGATCGAGTCGGCTCAGCGCACGATGGTCGTGGTGGACTCAGCCAAGTTCGGCCGCAACTGCTTCGCCCACATCGTCCGGCTCGAGGTCGTCGACATGCTGGTCACCGACCGCCAGCCGGACGACGCGCTGACCGAAGCGCTGTCGTCCGCTGGCGTGGAAATGGTCGTGGCCGGTGAAACCACCGTCCGTTCGTTATCTGGTATGAAAATTGGCTTCGGTGGTGATCAGCATGCTCTGCAGGGTCAGCGCATGCTGGCCCGGTGCCAGGCCGAGCGCGGCCGGGTAAAGCGGATAGCTGATCGTGCCGTCGCTGGCCGCGGTGAGGGTGGCGATCGCCGTCCCGTCGATGGCCAGCTTGACCGGGTGACCGGGCAGGAAGCCTGTGCTGGTTACCGTGGCCGTGCCGCCGGGCGGGATGTTGCCGGATGAGAGCCGGACGCTGTGCTCCAGCTGGCTGAGCTCATGGCTGGCCTGATCCCGCACTTCCTGCTCCTGGCCGAACCGCTGGGTGGCGGCGACCAGCGCGGGCACGAACTTGCTCGCGTCGATGGTGCCCCAGCCGCTCGCGACGTCGAATCCCGGCCCCGCGGTGAAGCCCTGCACCAGGACATTGCCCGTGTTCGGGTCGATCACCGAGTTGTTGCCGCTGACCACGTCGGAGATTCCGGCGCGCTGCCCGAGCGGGCCGAGCACGTCGTAAAGCACCGGGTTGATCGGACCGAGGTTCCGGCCGCCGTTCAGCTGGGTCGCCAGGGCCAGCACGCCGGCCGTCATCGGCGCGGACTCCGACGTCCCGCTCTGGGAGTCCATCGTGATGTCGGGCACCGAACGCCACGGCGAGCCGGTGATATGGGCCACGCCGTTCTGGTAGGCGGGGCGCGGGTACACCGAGGAGAACCCGGCGCCTTCGCCGAAGATGCCTCGGTGCCACAGCGGATCAGGTCCGAGCTTGCTGCCGTCGGTCGTGCTGACGTTCGGCACGGTGCCGCCCACCGCGGTGACCCACGGGTTGTCGTCCCAGGTGGCGGTGTCCGGTCCGGCGCTGGTGTCGCCGCACTGCGCGTTGGCCACCGCGAGGTTCTGCACCACGCCGCAGTCGCCCGTCGCGTTCAGCACCGGGATGCCGGCGGCGGCCGCCGCCAGCGGGCCCGGGTCGTTGGCGTGGATCTGCGGTTTGCCCTCGCTATACGTGATCTCGCCGGTGCCGTCGCTGATCGAGATGGCGTTCGCGATGTGGTTGGCGGCGATGTACTCCAGCGCGTGCATCATCTCCGGCGGCGCGACGTTGCTCGCCGCGTCGTCGGTGATCTCGCTGTCGGCCGGGGTGGCCGAGATGACGATCTTCGCGTAGGGCGCGATCAGGTGCACGGTGAAGACGTCCAGCCGGAGTTCGCCCACCCAGGCGTCGCACGACCCGTAGCTGCCGAGCACCACCATGCCCGGCGGGCACTGCGCGGGCAGCGGGCCGGACGGGAAGATGGTCTCGATGTCCGGGTCCGGCAGGCCATACCGCAGGTCCCTGGTGTGGATGAACGCGGCGATTCCCGGATCATCCCAGCCCTCGATGACCGCCACGGTGGTGCCGGTGCCGTCTATGCCGTTGCGCCATAGGTTGCCGATGTTGTAGTCGAAGATGTCCTGCGGACCGGGGGTGAAGTGAGCGAAATTGGCGTAGTTGTCATGCATGTTCTGCAGGACGGCGGAGAGCACCTTGATGTGATCGGGGTTCACCGACGGGCCGGCGTTCGCCTGGGTGGCCTGCGTGGCCTGGGTGGCCTGGGCCGCCTGCGCGGAGGTGACCAGGGCGCCGGTCAGCAGACCTGCCGCTGCCAGCAGAAGAAGCCCTCTTCGGGCGAGACGCTGCAAGACCACGATGTATCAAAGCCTCTCGTGAAGGTCTTAACCGGGAGAAACGACGATGTGGCGTCGTTCGTAGTCTTGCTCACCGGGCAATGCCGGACAAGGTGTACCGCCAGAGCATCCCGCCCAGCCACGTCCCTCACCGAACGTCCCGGACCAGGCGTCCCTCACTGAACGTCCCGGACCGGGTGTCCCGGACCGGGTGTCCCGGACCGGGCGTCCCGGACCCGGCGTCACGGGACGCTTGTCCGCCGCGTGGGGCTATGTCGTTTTCGCCACAATACCCGTGGCCGCCTGATGAACTACGCGTATCGTCGCATAGCGGGCAGTGCGCCGGTCATCTTGCGGTTGCCCTGTATGGACCTTGGGTGGTGAGTGGGTCTGGGTGTGAATGGCGGCAGGCCCCGGCCGGGTGGTGGCGGGGCCTGCGGGCTGGTGTGGTGCGGGGTTTAGTGGTGGTGCTGTCCGGCGGCGTGGCGGATGGCGGT
>JAFARZ010000090.1 GCA_019245115.1 Streptosporangiaceae bacterium
CGTCCTGGCGGAGGTGAACGTCCCGGCTGTGGTGGCCGTTTTCCGGGCCGCCACTGGGCTGCCGCAGTCCGACCTGGCGGCCATGGTCGGGTGGAGTCGGGCGGCGCTAGGCTTGTATGAGCACGGGCAGCGTGGTGCCGTGTTCGATATCCGGGTGCTGCTCGGCTTCGCCGACGCGGTAGCGATGCCGCGCGAGGCGCTGCTGCCGCTCGTGCTGGGAGATACAGACGCGGCGCTATCGGCGGATGGCGCTGCGAGCGAGACAGGTGTGGACGTGGATCGGCGCAGCTTCGGCGGCCTTGCAGCAGGTGCCGCGCTAGCGGCCATGCTGCCTGAGGCGGCAGCGCCTTCCCGGGTAACGGCATCTCATGTCAAGTACCTGGAGGCCTCGGCGGAATCCCTGTGGCTTCAAAGCGGTTCCGTGGGGGGCGCGGCCTTGCTGCGCCCGGCGCTACGACATTGGCAGCTCGCCCGGCGGATGCTGAAGCGGTCCAGCTACACCGATTCGGTCGGCCGTGAGCTCCTCGTCAGCACTGGGCAACTGGCCGATGTCAGCGCCTACTTCGCGTTCGATGCGGCGAACCTATCGCTAGCTCAGCAGCTCCACACCGAGGCGCTCGAACTTGCAGAAAGCGCCGGTGACAGCGTTCTCCTCGCGTGGGTGCTCACGCACATGGCAGGTATCCCGATCTATCGGGCAAGCCGGGCAAGTACAGCGGACACGGACTGGGCGAGCCGGAATGCCGCGCGTCAAGCCCAGAGGCTGGTAAACCGCGCAGCAGATGAGGCGCGTTATGAGCCACTGCCGTGGCTTCATGAAATGATCGCTTGCAGGCAGGCGCTTGCGGCTTCCCTAATAGGAAATACGGCAGCATTCCGGTCTTCGATCGCCCGGGCCCAACGGGAACTCGACCGGGCATCCGGTGCGGGTGAGCCGATCTGGCTCCAAGGAGGGCTCGGCGAGAGCACCATCATCGAGTTCCATGCGCGGGGGTCGGCCAACCTGGGCGACGGAGCACAGGCCGAAGTTCTGTATCACAAGCTGCTGGATCAAGGCCTGGCACCGCGCGCTCGCGCCTTTACGGCTGCGCATCTGGCCGGTCTGCAGCTTGCTCAGAGTGCCGAGCGTGACGCGATCGCCACCGGACAAACCGTGTTGGCTCTGCTTGAGGACGGAGTGAAATCGACCCGGACGCTCAATGAACTCCGTCCGGTCCGTGCCGCGGCCGCGGAGTCCGGCGATGAAGAATTTTGCGCTCGGTTTGACGCGGCCGAGCGTGCGCTGGCCGTGGCGTAGGCGATCCCGGCATAACGCGGGCACAGGAGCTGCCTCGCCCGGACGGGGTTCCCGGCGTGGTGACCGGGAACCACCGTTCGTTCGTGTTATGCGTACCGGCTGGGGCTTGAACTTGGAGTACGGTCCAGGGTTTAGCGTCGGCGTATGAGCGTCGATCAGGTGACCGGGTCCTTGACGGTGGGACAGCTGGCAGCGCGGGCTGGGGTCCGGGCGGACACCATCCGGTACTACGAGCGGGCCGGATTGCTGCCCGCACCGTCCCGGACCGGGGGCGATCACCGCCGGTACGACGCTGCCGCTGTGGACCGGCTGCTGTTCATCCGCGGTGCGCAGCGGCTCGGGTTGCGGCTGGCGGAAATCCGGGAGCTGCTGGCGGTCCGCGACACCGGCACCTGCCCGTGCGGCCCGGCCGAGACGCTGCTGCAACAGCACGTCACCGAGATCGACCAGGAGATGCACCGGCTCGCCGCGCTGCGGGCCGAGCTGACCGGCATGCTCGCCGCGATGCCCGGCCCGGAGTGCCCGGACCCGGCGCCGGGAACCTGGTGCCCGCCGGTTCTCCGGGATCGGGAGGGAGGTGACCGGGATGTGCTCGTGCTGCGATGACACCACCTGCTGCGGCTCATGCTGCGAGTGCTGCTGAGCTGAGGCCGGTTCCGTGCGGGGTGCCTGCCGCCTAATAGTATCTAATTGATTACTACTAGTTATGACCCATGAATGGGGGTCATGACAGTGGTGACCGGGGAAATGTAAATTACCGACGTGATGAAAAGGCCGAGGACGGGTACATCCGGACTCCTGCGCCGCATTGGGGGGGAATTAGCGGCTAGGGAGGTGATGGGAGGTGCCCGTCCTCGACTGCTCGATGATACAGCTCCAATTTGGTGTTTGCCGTACGTCCTGCACGTGCGTATTTTTCGCGTACACGTCCCAGATATTGTTTGGCGGTCTCGTCGCTAATAGTCATTTTCCTGGCGACGGACTTCATCGGCATCCCGGTGGCGTAGAGCTGAAGCGCACGGGTCTCCTGATGGCTGAGGGCGGGCCGGCTGGCGTCGTCGTCGGTGGCGAGGATGCGGGCCAGGCGGGGAGAGATCCAGTCCCTGCCCACGGCGACCTCCCTGATCGCCTCTCGTATCTGCCTGGTCTGCTCGCTTTTCAAGACATAGCCGAGTGCCCCGGCACGCATCGCGGTCCGGACCTCGACTGGCTTCTCGGAGGCGGACAGGACAAGGACGGCCGGGCCGGCCGCGAGGATGGCGGCTACGTTGCGTTCGACGGAGGTCCCGTCGGCGAGGTCGAGATCGAGAAGGACGACGTCCGCGTGGCGTCCGGGGCCGGCCAGGAGGGCGTCAACGGTCGCCACGGTGGCGACGACCCGGATGTCGCCCTCGACAGGGTCGCCGGCCATGACCCAGCTGGCGATGCTGTCGAGGATGATCGGGTGATCATCCACGGCCGCGATGTCAATTACGCCGGTCAAGCCGGTCAAGCCGCACCGCCTTCCGCCATGTGATCTCGAGGCAGCCACTGGCCTCTTCGGCCATCACGGTCGCCCGCCAGCGTGCCGCGTCAGGCACGTCCCGGCCCAGTTCCGCGACATCGGGGCTGACCCGCAACGGCCCGGTGATGCCGAACGTCATATACAGTTCGACGTCATCGCCGGAGGCGATGATCGTGAGCATGACCTCGCCAGACCCAGAGCCAGAGCCAGACCCGGACCCAGACGCGAGCGCGCTGATCACCGCGTCCACCGTCGCCAGGACCGCGCGGGTCACCTCCGGTGCCGGGATCCCCGGATCGCCCATCACCTGGACATCCACCAGCAGTCCCCGCGCGCTCGCCGCCCGCAGCACAGGTTCGAGCCGTGCCAGCAGCCCGTCCGTGCTCGGTGCCCGGCCGCTAAGCGAGGTAAGGGACGTAAGGGAGGTAAGGGAGGTAAGGGAGTGCCGCATCGCCGCCGCGTGCCGGGCGCACCGCTCCCGGACCTCAGCGGCGGCGGGGTCGAGCGTACCGTCGGCGATGGCGCGCAGTAGGGGGAGCGCCTCCATTTCCAGCAGCGCGAGCTGTCTCCGCCGATCCTCGACGACGGCGGCGGCCGCGGCGCGTTCGGCCACCGATCTGCTGGCCAGTGCCGCGCGTCGCGCGGAAATGCTGGTGTGCACGGCGATGGTGGGCCGCAAGGCGGCGAACGTGAGCAGGACAATGGCCAGGACGTAGCCCGCCGCCTCGAGCTGCGCCAGGCTCGCCGGATTCGCACCCATGGCGCGAAGGAGCAGCACAGCATGCACCGTGAAGATAATCAATGCGGCGGGAAGCCAGACCCGCGGCGGGCAGCTCAGCGCGACCATGGCGAGCAGCCACGCTGTGCCGAGGATGGCCAGGTCAACTCGCCCTGACGCGTCATGCGCGCGGTACTCCAGGCCGATCGCGCCCACGGCGGCGACCGCGGTCAGGATCGCGGCGAGCGCTTCGCCTCGGCTGAGGCCGTCGTCGCGTATCCGCGGCACGAGCCAGAACGCGACCGGGAACAGGGCGAGCCAGACGGCGACCGCCACGGCGGGCTGACGATAGTCACGTAGGTTGACCAGCACCTGGATCAGCCCGGCGAGCGGGAAGATCGCCGCCAGGACGCCGATCATGCGCAGCAGCCCGAACTCAGTGGTATCCCGGACCATCCCATGATGACTCGTCATGGCAGGCTCTCCCAGCCGGGACTCCGCCCCGGCTCCGCGGCCGCCTGGCCACGCTCCGCGGGCGCGGGCCAGGATATGCGCACCACGGTGCCCTGTCCCGGCGACGACCATATCGATGCGTGCCCGCCCTGGTCGGCGATGCGTTCGGCGATTGACCGCCGCAGGCCGAGCCGGGCCGGGTCGACGCGGGCCAGGTCGAACCCGGCGCCCTTGTCGCGCACGATCACCCGCAGCCCGGCTGGCGCTTGATCGTCGGGGGCGACGAAGCTGATCTCTACCCAGGCCTCCCGCGTGCCGGCGTGTGCGGCCACGTTCGACAGCGCCTCGCGCGCGGCGTTCGAGATCGCGGTGGCGACTGGTGCCGGGACGACCGGTGTTCCATCGCCGGTGGTCTCGACATGGACGTCCAGGCCGCGGGAGCGCATCTCGGCGGCGACAGCCTGGATGCCATCCAGCAGGTCGCCGTAGCGGCCCCCGGCGCTCTCGGGATCGCTGAGCGTGCTTTCTATCAGCGCTACGTCCTGCCTGCACCGGCTCACCACCTCGGCTACGTTATCGCTGCCGGTGCGGGCCAGGGCGGTGAGCGTGTTGAGGATCGTGTCGTGCAGCAGGCGCTCATGCTCGCGCCGTTCGATGTTCCTGGACAAGATGACGTACTGCTCGCCGGCGGCCCGGTCGGCTCTGTCCAGGGCGGCGTCGGCCGCGGCGGCACGGCGGTAGAGCTGCCGCCGGCCATTTATATGAACGCCGGCGACCAGGACCAGCAGGATCGCTGTGGCGGTCGTCGCCCTGGTCCCAGCGCCAGCGATCCGCACCGCGCCGGCCCAGTACGCTACCGGCGAAGCGAGCGCCAGCGGCACGGAGAGCGATGCGGGTGTGTACCACGCGGGGATGATGAGCTGGTTCGACAGGCTGATCGCCAGCCAGCTGAACGCGTGGCCACGTATACCGGGCGGTACGGCGCCCTGGGCGCCGAGCGCGAACGCCACGTTTACCGCGGAGTCTATGCAGGCGAAAAGGGGGGGTGGTGAGCCTCGCCACAGGTAAACCGCTGCCGCGGCCGCCCATCCCATGGCCGCGACCGGGGCCGCCAGGCGCAAGAAATCGGCCGAATAAAATGAGTTCCAGATGATCATCTGCACCGCGATATATGCGAGTCCAGCACAACGCACCACCAGCGCCAGGCGGGCAATCACCGACTTCAGGGTTGTCATCGCGGGGTCAACCGGTACGGCGGCCGCCAGCATGCACCTGATGATAAACCCAGCTTTACCGCGAACGGCTGTGGTTCCACGCCCCATCCCGCCGATGCGACATCGCGTGCCAGGCGTGGCACGATGCTCATGTGCCTGTTGTCTTGGTGGTCGGGATCATCGTGATACTCGTCGGCGTGTTCGCCGTCGCGACCGGTAGAGGCGGCGAGCTGGCCTACGAGCACGCCGACCACGCGCCGCTCGACCTCGGCCCCGTCTCGGCGACCGATGTCGCGCTGCTGCGGCCGCCCACCGCGCTATGGGGTTACAACATGCAGGTCACCGACGAGGCGCTGGATCGGATCGCACGCTCGATACGTGATCGCGACATCGAGATCGCATCACTGCAGCGGCAGCTGGCCGACTTGACCCATGGCCAGGCCGGCCGCGCGCGGGCCGAGGAAGAGGACGGCGCTCCGGACAACCCGGGCGCGGCGACGGAAGAGCAGGACTGGTGACCGGGCCGGTTCCCCGGGGCCCGCTCGCCGGCCCGGACGGGCGGCTGCGCTGCCCATGGGCGTTGAGCGCGCCTGAATACGTTAGGTATCACGACGAGGAGTGGGGCCGGCCGCTGCGCGGAGACCAGGCGATCTTCGAGCGGCTGTGCCTCGAGGCGTTCCAGTCCGGGCTGTCCTGGCTCACGATCCTGCGCAAGCGGGAGAATTTCCGTGCCGCGTTCGCCGGTTTCGACCTGGCCAGGGTGGCGGCATTCACTGAGGACGACCGGCAGCGTCTGCTGGGGGACGCGGGCATCGTCAGGAACCGCGCCAAGATCAACGCGGCGATCGTCAACGCCAAGGCCGCCCTCGACATTCCAGGCGGGCTGTCCAACCTGGTGTGGAAGTACGCGGCCGAGCCTGGACAAGCGCCTGCCACGTTGAGCGATCTGCCGGCCCAGACCCCCGCGTCAAAAGCCCTGAGCGCGGACCTGCGGAAGAACGGCTTCGTGTTTACCGGCCCGGTGACCGCTTACGCGACCATGCAGGCGTGCGGCATCGTCAACGATCATCTGGCCGCTTGCTTCGCTCGTCACGATGT
Organism: Streptosporangiaceae bacterium; assembly: GCA_019245115.1. Classification (GTDB taxonomy): domain Bacteria; phylum Actinomycetota; class Actinomycetes; order Streptosporangiales; family Streptosporangiaceae; genus JAFARZ01. The sequence continues at coordinate 6,285 of JAFARZ010000090.1, forward strand.
GTAGCCGGTTTAGCGGTAGCGACATACGGGGTACTCACGCACAGTAACGAATCACATGCGAATCGTTACGGCGAAGCTCTCGCTTTACCGAAATGGAGTATGTCGTGACTAGACGACGATTCACCGTAGGGCTTGTCGCCTCGGCGGCAGCCCTCTCGACCGTCGCCTTCGCCGCAGGTCCGGCGTTGGCGGACGTTAACCCGGCCAGTCCGGCCGCGGCGCCGCCCCCGCCGGTGGCGCCGGCCCAGCCGGTGGCATCGGTCCCGCCGGTCCCGCCGGCGGTACCGGTCCCGCCGGTGGCATCGCTTCCGCCGGTGACATCGATCCTGCCCCTGGCGACGGGTTCGGCCCCGCTGCCCGCGGCTCCGGCCCCCGCGGCTCCCGCAGCGGCGGCGCCCGCGCCCGCGGCCCCGGTTACGGCTCCCCTCGGTCTTCCGGCAGTTCCCGGTCTGCCAGTAGCCTCCAGCCTCCCTGGGGTCTCCGCGGTGACTTCGCTCGCCTCCGGTCTCCTGGATGCCGTCAAGAGCCTGCTGAGCCAGCTTCCCATCCTGGGACCGCTCCTGGCTCCGTTGCTCGGAACTATCAGCGGCACCCTCGGCTCGGTGACCGGCGCCGCGTCTGGCGCCGGCGGCGCCCTGCCCAATGCCGGCGGCCTCGCCAGCGGCCTGACCAGCGGCGTGGGCGGCCTGACCGGCAACCTGGGCGGTGTCACCGGCAACCTGGGCGGCGTCACCGGCAACCTGGGCGGGGCCACCAGCACTCTGAGCGGCCTCACCGGCGGCACCAACGCTCTGGGCGGGCTCAGCGGTCTGACGGACAACCTGACGAAGCTGCAGGCCGCGCCCGTGGTCCGCAACCTCGAGCGTGCGGTCGAGCGTGTGGCACAGGCGGCTGACGCACTGGAGGCGGCGGTGGGGAGGCCGTCGGCGTCCAGGTCCGCGGCGAAGCCGTAGGTCAACGCGAAGGGGGTGGCCGGTGAGCCGGCCACCCCCTTCGCTGCGCTGGTCAACCGGTCGATGCCGCCATGCGATCCACGATTTGCGCGAGGATGGCGCTGCTCGTGCCCAGCGTCACCCTTACGAACCCGTCGCCCACCGAGCCGAAGTCCAGTCCGCGGCCGACCGCCACGCGGCCGCGCGTAAGGAAAACGTCGGCTGGTTCCGGCCCGAGGCCAAGCTGCGAACAGTCCACCCATGCCAGGTAACCCGCCTCGGGCGGTATATACGCCGCAAGTGGCAACCGATCCGCCAGGAGCTTTCCGAACTCCGATCGCATATGGTCCAGCTGCTCGATGAGCGCGCCGAGCCAGCGGCCACCGTGACGCCATGCCGCTTCCGCGGCGAGCACGCCGGGCAGACCCGCGCCGAACGTGCACGATTCCGGCAGACGGCTAAGCAAGCGCTGCATGTCCGCTGAGCCTGCCACGGCGACCGCGCACTTGAGTCCGGCGACGTTGAAGGCCTTGGAGGCGGAGCTCAGCGTCACCGCCTTCGCTGCCGCGTCCTCGCCGAGCGACACGAACGGGGTATGCCGAGTGCCCGGCAGGGTGAGCGGACCGTGGATCTCATCGGACACGACCATGACGTCATAACGCAGCGCGAGCGAGGCGATCCTGGTCAGGTCCGCGGGCGTGAACACGCGCCCGGTTGGATTGTGCGGATTGCAGAGCAGGTATGCGCGGGCGCCTGCCGCGAAGGCCTCCTCCAGACCGGTGAAGTCGAGCTCGAAGCCGCTCGTGCGCCGGCTGAGCGGCACCTCGACGACCTGCCGGTGCGCGGCCCGGATGTGAGCGAAGAACGGGGGGTACACCGGCGGGTTGATCACAACGCCGTCACCGGGCGCGGTGGCGAGGCCCAGGATGGCGTCGACCCCGGCCATTACGTCAGGTATCAGGTGGACGCGGCCGGGATCGACTGTCCAGCTATGCTTGGCCGCGGCGAACAGGGCGAACGCCTCGCCCAGCCCCGAAGGGTCCGCGTAACCACAGTCGCTGTCATCGACGGCGGCCCGCACCGCCGCCCGGACAGGCTCGGGCAGGTCGTAGTCCATTTCGGCGATGAACGCGGGCAGTATGTCCGGTGGGTGGAGCCGCCACTTGTGGCTCCGCCTGCGCTGCAGCTTGGCAAGATCCAGATCTTCGAACCCGTCCTCCACGGTACCCAAAGTACATAATCGCTCCAGACAAGGGCTACCGTACGTTACTGGGGAGGCGAGGTGTCCGTGAGCGGCGAAGTCATCATGGCTGTCACGCTCAACCCGGCGTTGCACGTCTCATATACCGCCGGCGGACTCTCTGCTGATGGCATCAATCCCGTTTCCCGGCCCGCTTACCGAGCGGGAGGACGTGGCATCACCGTAGCGAGAGTCCTGCAGGCCTTCGGGCACGATACTGTCGTCGCTGGGCTGGCAGGCGGGGCAGGCGGCGAGCTGATCAAGGAAGATCTCGCGAGAACCGGCGTGGCTACCGCCTTCACTCAGATCCTCGGTGAACCCCGGCGCATCCACGATTTCGCGGGCCCTGATGGCCAGATACTGCGGTTCGGCGAGCCAGGTCCCTATATCACCACTGAGGAGCTGGGCAGGTTCGCGGCGGATTACCGGCGGCTGGTGATGAGTGCGGCGGCGGTCGTGCTGAGCGGCAGCCTGCCGGACGGGCTGCCAGCCGAGACGTACGGGACGCTGGTGACATATGCCGCTGATGCTGGCGTGCCGGTATTCCTTGACGCCGGCGGAGAAGAGTTGCTCCACGCGGCCACTCACAAGCCCGACCTGGTGCTCGCGGACGATCGTAGAGTACGCGGCGACGCTTCCCTCGGCAGCACTCTGATCCGGCTCGGGGCGGGCGCCGCGGTGGTCGCGGAAACCCGGGACGATCTCGTTCGTGTCATCACGGAAGGCCAGGAGTGGGTGGCCGACGTGGCGGCGGGAGATGTGAATGTGACGACCGTGTCCGCCCGGGGCGCGCTCATGGCCGGGATGGTGCCTGGTCATCTGCTCGGCTGGTCATGGCCGGATCGGCTCCGGCATGCTCTGGCGCTCGCCGCCGTGTGGGCCGCGGAAACCGAGGGATCGGACCAGCTGGACAAGACCGCCTACGAACAACTCCTCACCAAGGTAAGCGTAAAAGCCGCCGCCTAGCTCGTTAGAACCCTGTGGGCGGGCGGTCATGCCATGACAAATCACCTACCATCCGCGTTGGGCGGCGTGGGAAGAAACGGCCTCGCAGAAGAACAGGTGCCCGTGTGTACGCGTCAGCACCTCGTAATCTCGGCGCGTCGCGGGCGGCGGGGCGTTTTGCCGATGTATGCCCGGCTAAGTCCGTAGTCCGCCGTTCAGCAGTATGGAAATTAAGGGTTTTGTGGAGGATAGGGCGCCGGTTTCCGGCGCCTTTTCTTCCAGGAGGCCCTTTTCTTCCGCAAGACGCGGACCTGCGATGCCCACAATGCTACGATAGCAGGGATTTGCGCCACCTCCTGCCCGGTGATGCCGCGATTATCGTGGAATATTACGGTCGTGAGGAAACTTTTCCGCACTATAGTGCGGAAAGTTTCCGCGAGGCGAAAAATTATCACACAAACGTTGACATCTATGTCCGACAATACGGATATGACCGGACGCCGGAGCCGGAGCAGCAGGTTGAATTGCCTAACGGCATCATAAGCTGGACGAATGCGGCATTCCGGATGGACTTTGGTCGTAATGCGTGGGATGACATGTGGGCCGTAGCGCATGGGTCGAGACCACGGGAATGGGACTGGTGGACTCGCGGCGCGAATGCGCCCGGCCTGTCGGATGGCTCCAGAGAGTAACTGAATTACAACAGAGAGTATGCTAGGGTCATGCCCGGGTCAGGCGCAATCGCCGGCTTCAGACCGCAGTCAGGTCGATCTCAACAACAAATCCGAAACGGAGAGTTTCTTGTACACGTGGCGAGTAATCCTCGGGGGCGCAGCTTCGGCAAGCCTTCTCGCAATGGGTGCTGCGACTCCGGTGCTGGCGAGCACATCGCCCGTCCTCAGCGCGGTTACCTCGCGCGCGGGCGCGCTCAATGACACCTTGCCGATATCCGGACTCTTGGGCGGCGTGCCCGGCCTGCCTCTTGCCAACGGCGTCGCCCACATGGGCGGAGGACAGTCCAATATCACCACCGAGACCGTGGGAAAGGCGGCGAACGGCACGCTGCACGACCTGACCAAGCGTGTCCCCGCCATCCGCCGCGTCGAGTCTGAGCCGAAGCGCCTCAAGGCCACACCAAGTTTCAAAGCCCTGCGCGGCCTCAGCGCCGTCGCGAGTCACGTGCCGGGCTTTGCCCCGTTCCTGGGGTCATTGCTGGCCTCCACTCGGTTATCGGCGCCTCGGGTGGTGTGACGGGGCGATGTGTGACGTTAGCCGCTCACCCACCAATGGCGCACGAGCACCAAACGCCTGTCAGTGCGGGTCCGCCGATGAGGACGGGGCCTTCGCTGGCAGGCGATTTCATTGCGGCGCGATGGTGTCATCTGACGTTACGGCTTGACCTCGAGGCGACGATCCGCGGGGCGGATCGCGCTGGAGCTGGTAACCCGTGCGCTTCCGTACGCTTGGCCGCGCCCCTCGATTGCTTGAAGAAGGTTACGCATAACCATGGGCTACCCGGGTACTGACTACCCTGAGTATCTCATCGATCACGGGGGTGATAGATCGTGTGTTGTTTCTGGTCTTGCTGCCATGACTTCTTCGTGCAGCTCTGCAACTGCTGGTGCGGTTGCCCATGGTGGTGACCCATCTGGAACTGCCCTGGTGCCACCGTGGCCGGGTGCGGTTTGCTATGGGTGTCTGACGTTCTGGTAGCTCACGGGACCGCGCCCGTCCTACGAAGGAACGGGCGCGGTCTCTGAGTAATGAACGGCCAGGCCGGTCAGGTCCTGTTGCCGCGCGTGCGTCGCGTGAGACGCAGCGCAAAGGCTCCGGCGGCGAGCGCGGCGAGGGCAATTCCGCACAGGCCGATGATCGATGCGCCAGTCGTGGGGAGCGTGGGTGGAGGTGGCGGGACCGGTGTTACCGGGATCACTGGTGGCCGAGTGTGCGGGTGGTGGCTCGGTGTCGGGCTGGGCGTCGGGCTCGGCGGGGGAGTGGGCGTGTGGCTCGGGCTCGGGGAGGCGCATGGCGTTGACACCTGCGCACAGCAACCGCAGTCATCGCCGTACTCGTCGTCACCGTACCCGTTCCCGTACCCATTGTCGGCGTACCCATTGTCGCCATAGCCGTCATTGGTGGGCTGCCCGGTACCGTGGTTATCCGGGCGACTTACCGCTTGAACAGCAGTAAGGTGCGTATAGGTAGGCTGAATACTCGCGCTTGTACCGTCCGCCATGTACACATGGGCAACTCCTGCCCCGGCGGTTGCGGCGAACGTGGCGACGAGAATTGTTGTGCGTACGCTATTTTTTATCCAAAGGCGCACTGATGATCCCCTTATCACATACGAATCGCGAACGCGAAACGGTGGTCAGATCCACTCCTATACCTGGATAAAATCCGCATTGGACCACCCGACGGGGCAGAGCGGCCCAATGCGGCAGGACATCCAGCGAATCGGCAGTGGATGCCCAGGCTTCGTGTCAACTACGCAATCGGCACGTTCTGGCGGGACCGAGTGCGCAATCGGCACGCTGGCTCACTCGAAACGAGCCGCGCCTGTCGCATATCGGAGGCTTAGGACATGCCCATGAAGTCCGGGTCGTCATGGCCGAAGCCGTAGTCCCCGCTGAAACCGAATACGCCCCAGCCGTGGTCACAGCAGGGCCTGGGCTCACAGCATGGCCTGGGCTCACAGCATGGCTTCGGCTCGCAGCAGGGCTTCGGCTCGCAGCACGGCCTGGGCTCGCAGCACGGCCGCGGGCACATGGTGACGCATCGCACGCAGGTGCTCGCCGACGGGACGCCACTGGTCGCCGCGAACGCCTGCGTGGTCATCAGCAGCACCGGAGCCGCCGCGATGACGGCCGCGGCGGCAAGAGTACGTATCTTCATATGGATAACTCCGTTTCCCCCGAACGGAAGCGGGTCCCCCGCCTCGTGTAAAGCACGGCACCTGCCGCTTGTCACGGACAGTAGTACCAACATTACAGAGAGTACGCAACTCGACGTGCGGGCTCAAGCGGGTGGCCGAGGTGACCGAGCGCGGCGCGCCTCATCCAGAAGCCATCCAGATGCCGCGGACTGCCTTCGCGAACGCCGCCGCGGGGAGCGGACGGCAGCCACGCCCCCGTGACGCCCCCGGCTCCCGCCGGAATTGCGCATCGGCTCCTGACGTGTGTATCTATATGCGATTTCCTGGCACGCGGGCACTTATGCCCGGATTGTATCCGCGGACTTAACCGGTACGCCCAGTCCGGTACTCATTGGCGTTGGACAGGCGCGAATTGCACCTTTTGGCGGAGGGCGTTTCGCCAAAAATCCACCATCAATATCCGCGGCAGCGGAATCATCGTGCGAAGACCCCATGCTCCGAGTAAGGTCTTTCCGGAATCGCACGGCCGTGCAAATTCCACTTCTAGAAGTGTCAGACAAACGGAGGAACGAGGAATGTCCAAAAAGAGGCGCACGTTCGCGCTGGCGGTCGCGACCGCAGGGCTGCTCAGCCTGTCGGCGCCGATGGCGAGCGCTGCCACCGCGGGTGGTCCCGGGGACGTGGGCGGGCTGGTGAACGTCAGCCACAACCAGGTGCCGATCCAGGTCTGCAACAACAAGGTCCCGGTCAACGTGCTCGGCGTCCAGGTCCCGGTGAGCGACGTCGCCGGCGCGCTGGGCCTGATCAGCCCCGGCGGCATCACCGCAGCCAAGCAGGACTCGAGCTGCCACCAGGCATCCGCCCAGATCAGCAGCCACCGCTCCCACTGCCACGTCTGTGCGCAGGCGGCTGAGATGGGATACGCCAAGCCGGATGCCGTGCGCGATCCTCAGGCCGCGCCGATGGCCCTGGTGCCGGTGGACGACGAGGGCGGCCCTGGCGACGTGGGCGGGCTGGTGAATGTCAGCCACAACCAGATCCCGATTCAGGTGTGCAACAACAAGGTCCCGGTCAACGTGCTCGGCGTCCAGGTCCCGGTGAGCGACATCGCAGCCGCGCTGGGTCTCCTTCTGCCCGGCCCGACCGTGGCTGTGCAGGACAGCAGCTGCCACCAGAAATCTCTGCAGCGCAACTAGAACCACGAAGCAATCAGGCGGCAGGTCCCGGACAAAGGGGCCTGCACCCTCAGTTCATGCGAAACGGGTCCTCGCATACCTGTCGGGCGCGGGGACCCGTTGTCGTATCGCCGGAGTGGGCGCGGATCTTCATGTGGTGGTGACTGTCGCGCTCACCGGTGGGGCGGGGTCTTTTCATGCGACAATGCGGCGATGGGTGCCGATGACGATCCCGATGTGGCCGGCCTATTCGCGCCGATCGACATCACCGAGGTGGTGCAGGGGGTGCTCGAGGAGGCCAGTGACGCTCTTGGGCATCTGGAGGACCCCGTCGACGCCGAGTTGTGGGGCTCCGACGTGATTGGCGCGCTCTCCTCGGCGGGAGAGACGGAGGCGATGGCCGCGCTGGCGCGGACGGTGGTGCCTGCGGCCGAGGAGGCGGCCACACCAGGAGCGCTCGCCCTGCTCCGGGTGTTCGCCGCGATCGGCGCCGACGATCTGCGTGCGGCGGCGGGCGCGGCGGCCTCGCGGGTGGCGCAGCGGGATGTGGCCGACGCCCCGTGGGCCGGACAGATCGGCTCGCCGCGGGTCCGGGACTGCTGGCATTATGCCGACGTCGGCGGCCGCCAGGAGTCGCTGACGATGATGTTCGCGTACGGCGACAAGCAGCATGCCGTCTCGGTCCTCATCGATCACGGTCGCGGCGGCAAGATCAAGGACGCATGGGTCGCGAAGGGATCTGACCAGCTTACGGCCACGCTGGTGGCGGCGGGCGGAGACCCGCTGGTGGTCTTCGAACTGCTCGACGTCGATGACGCCCGGAACCGCCTGGAGCAGGCCCTGGCCGCCGGTGAATGCCCCGAGCAGTCCGACCAGGCCGAGGACATCGCGGCCCACCGCGCCTTCCTCCGGGCCCGCCTGGCCCAGCTCAGCGGTGAGAGCGAGGACTCGGACTAGGCCTCCCCGCTATGGAACGAGTGCTCGGGTGGCGCCGTCGGGTTCGAGCAGGCGGTGGTAGCCAGGCGCGCCGGGGAACCTGGCCCGGTCGCCGCTTACCCTGGCGCGCGGCCCATGGGGGCCATAGAGGATCAGGCCGTCCGCGTCGATCGCGACGAGGTCGCCGTCGTGTCTCAGCAGGACCGGGCCGTCGCGGTGAGCCGATATGGCGACCCGCCCCGCCCGCAGTCCGTCGAGTATCGCGGCCGGCTCCTCTCCGGCGCATTCCACCCAGGTGGTCGGCTGACCGAGCGGGGCATCCGAGCCCTCGCGGTGCCAGTCACTGCCGCCGACCGGGACGGTCGCCGGATCCCAGGCCAGCCACCACGCGATCGGCGTGGTCCAGCGCAGGTCCAGCCAGCTCCAATGCCACAGCTCGACCAATGGCGGGAGGCGCCGCATCCGGTGCGTCCAGCTGACCGGCCCGGCGATCGGATGGTTGATCGACAGCAGCCCCCCGCCGCGCTCCGTGGCGTCCAGCCACTCGTCGGGCTCACCGCGGAAGTCGATCCACCCGATGTCGCCGAGCGCACCCGCGTGCCCGCCGTCGGTGGTGACCTCCTGGCCCGGCAGCAGGATGACGCCGTAGCGCTTGGCCGCGGCGGGAAGTTCCGCGTGGTGGCTGACCGTGTTGTGGTCGGTGACGGCCAGGTAGTCGAGCCCGCGTCGCACCGCCAGCGCGACCAGTTCGGGCACGCTGAGCACGCCATCCGAGTGCACGGTGTGGGCGTGCAGGTCTCCGGCCAGCCAGCGCCGGCCGTCACTGGATGGCAGGACGCGGCGGGGGCGGCGCTCTGGCACCGGGGGGACATCGGGCAGTTCGTCACGCTGAGGCCCAAGCTGCCCGATGGACCCGGAGACCTCGGCGGTGAGCCGGTAATCGACGCCATCGGACGGGATCCGGTGCAGCCCGATCATCACCTGCCATGGCCCGGGTTGGAGCTCGCCTGGCAGGTATCCGGGTGTCGCCCCCTCCGGCGTGATGACGAAGGACCGCCGCGCGCCGCCCGACCAGCCCCGGAACCCGGCCGGGCCGAGGCAGCCCAGATCGAGCACGGCCCCTTGGGAGCGGTCGTAGTCAAGTTCCACGCGCAGCCCGCACGTCCCGGCTGGCACCTCCACCGGCAGATACCGCCACGGTGAAACGAACCGCGTCTGGAGAGTCCACCGTCCTGAGAACTCATTCACAGTCCCATCCGATCAGATGCGGACGCGGTCGCCAAAAGAATTAACCAAGCGTATAATTTCTGCCATGCGGGCGATGATCCTCAAGGAGTTCCGCCAGCTTCGCCGCGACCGCCGGACGCTGGCCATGATGATCGCGATGCCGGTGCTGTTGCTGGTGATCCTGGGCTATGCGGCGAGCTTCGACGTGTCGTTCATCCCGACCGCGGTGGCCGGCCCGGACGTGGCCGCGGTGACCGCCACGTTGCCCAAGTCGTTCCATGTCGTGGCGGCCAATCCGAAGCCGGACAGCGCCTGGGCCCGGACCGAGTTGCGTGACGGACACGCGAGCATCGCGATCATTGGCGCCGGTGCCCGGCCGCTGGTCTACCTCGACGGCAGCCAGTTGTTCACCGCGCGGGCCGCCCTGGGGGGTCTGGGGGGAAGCTCCCCCCAGTCGCGGGGGGGTCTGGGGGGGTCGTCCCCCCGGGTCATACTGCTCTACAACCCCGACCTGAAGACCTCATATGTGATGATTCCCGGTATTGTCGGCGTGATCTTGGTGTTCGTCGGGACGGTGATCACCAGCCTCGGCGTGGTACGGGAACGCCAGGCCGGGACGCTGGAGCAGCTCGCCGTCATGCCGCTGCGGCCGGCCGACGTCTTCCTGGGGAAGATCGTGCCGTACTTCGCGGTCGCGCTGGCCGACCTGGCCATCGTCCTCGCGGTCGGGACGGCGATCTTCGGCGTGCCGTTCAACGGCTCGGTCCCGGTGTTCGCGCTGGGCGCGCTGCTGTTCGTGTTCGTGACGCTCGGCCTCGGCGTGCTCATCTCCAGCGTGTCCCAGACCCAGGGACAGGCCATCCAGCTCGCCATCATGACCCTGCTGCCGCAGGTGCTGATGTCCGGACTGATCTTCCCGCTGTCCTCGATGGTGGCTGGCGTCCGGTGGATCGCCTACCTGCTGCCACTCACCTACTTCACCGAGATCTCCCGCGGCGTGATGCTCCGCGCCCAGCCGATAGCCAGCTTGTGGGCGCCGTTCACCTACCTCGCGCTGCTCGGCGCCGCGGTCACGGTGCTCGCCACACTGCGGTTCCGCGCGTTCCTCGCTCCCAAGGCGGCTCGATGACGGATTGGGGCGCCGACGGCGTGACGATCCGGTTCGGCCGGAAGACCGCGCTTGATCGGGTCGGTGTCCGCGTCAGCGCCGGTAAGGTCACCGCGGTCGTCGGCGGCGACGGAGCCGGCAAGACCACGCTGCTGCGTTGCGTGGTGGGCGCGCTCGCGCCCGGCGAGGGCACGGTCCGCAGGCCGGACGCGCGCCGGACCGGGTACCTCCCGCCCGGCGGCAGCGGCTACGAGGATCTTTCCGTGGAGGAAAACCTCCAGTTCGTTCGCAGTAGCTATCGCGTTGACGTTCAGCTTGACGACTACCTTGACCGGGCCGGGCTGGCGGCGGTGCGCGGGCGGCTGGCGGGGCGGCTTTCCGGCGGAATGCGGCGCAAGCTCGGGGTGATCGCGGCGATGCTACCCGGGCCGGAACTGCTTGTCCTCGACGAGCCAACCACGGGTGTCGATCCGGTGAGCCGGGCCGACCTGTGGTGGCTGATCGCGCGGGCCGCCGCGGCTGGGGCGGCCGTGCTGCTGTCCACCACCTACCTGGACGAGGCGGCACGCGCGGCCCGGGTGCTCGTCCTCGACGCGGGGCACACGCTCGCCGAGGGCACGCCCGCCGAGGTCGTCGCGGCCATGCCCGGGACCATCGTGGCGGTGCCCGGTCCGCCCGACGATGAGCGGGAGCGGCGACGGGCCTGGCGGCGCGCCGGGCAATGGCGGGTCTGGCAGCCTGACGCGGCAGACGGACTGACGCCCGACCTGGCGGACGCGGTGTGCGTGGCGGCGCTGCGCCGCGAGCTGGCCGCCCGCGGGGAACTCGCCGATGCCTGAACCGCTCGCCGAGTGCGCCGGGGTGATCCGCACCTTCGGCACGTTCACGGCGGTGGACCGGGTGGACTTGCGCGTGGACCCGGGCGAAGTCGTCGGGCTGCTCGGCGCTAACGGCGCGGGGAAGACCACCGTGATCAAAATGCTGCTCGGCCTGCTGCCACCGTCGGGCGGATCGGCCCGGCTGTTCGGTCAGCCGCCGTCGCGGCTGACCCGCCGGCGGATCGGTTATCTGCCGCAAAGCCTCGGCCTGTACGACGACCTGACCGTCGCGGAGAACCTGGAGCTTTCCGGTGAAGTCTATGCGGCCAGGCGCGACGTGCCGCCGCCGCTGGCGCCGTACGCGGGCACCCTGGTCCGGGAGCTGCCGCTCGGGGTGGCTCGCCGGGTCGCGTTCGCCCAGGCTCTCGGCCACTCACCCGAGCTCCTGCTGCTCGACGAGCCCACCTCCGGCGTCGACCCGCTGGCCCGGGCGCGGCTGTGGGAGACGATCGGATCGGCGGCCGCCGACGGCGTCGGCGTGATCGTGACCACGCACTACATGGAGGAAGCCGAGGAGTGCACCCGCCTGGTTGTCATGGCGGCTGGGCGGGTGGTCGCGGCGGGGACTTCGGCGGAGATCGTGGGGGACGCGCGAACGGCCATGGTGGACGGCCCGGACTGGGCCGCGGCCCTGCGGGAACTCGAACAGGCCGGACTGCGCGCGATGCTGGCCGGACAGACGCTGCGGGTGCCCGGAGCGACCATCGATCAGGTGAGGCGCGCGATCGGAGGTGATGCGCAGGTCCGGGTCGAACCCGCCACGCTCGAGGAGCGTTTCTTTACCCTGGTCATGTCTGGATAGCGTCAGTGGTGTGACAGAGGCCAGACCGTGACAGAAGCCAGACCGTGACAGAAGCCAGGAAAGCCAGCCGCCGGCCAGGAGCCGGCCGTCGGGCGGGGGAGAGCGGCACGCGCGAGGCGATCCTCGACGCGGCCCGGCGCGAGTTCGGCGCGCGCGGTTACGACGGCGCGACGATCCGCGGCATCGCCGCGGCGGCGGGGGTCAACCCCGCTCTCGTGCACCATTTCTACGGCGCGAAGGAGCAGTTGTTCGCGGCCGCCATGCGACTGCCCGTAGTGCCCAGCCAGGTGCTCAGCGCGGTTATGGCCGCGGAACGGGAACGGCTCGGCGATGACTTCGTCAATCACATCGGCGAGGCGCTGGTGCGGGGACTCCTCGGCATCTGGGAGGCACCCGAACCGCGGTCCGCGTTCCTCGGGCTGATCCGCTCCGCGGTCACCAGCGAGCGCAGCGCCGCCATGCTGCGGGAATTCGTCACCGGCACGATCCTCGCCACGCTGATGCAGGTGGCCCGGCCCGCGGACGCCGACGATCGCACCAGCCGGTACCGTGCGTCGCTGGTCGCGACCCAGGTCATCGGCCTCGGCTTCGCGCGTTACGTGCTCCAGCTGAAGCCGCTGGCAACGGCGAGCACCGAGGATCTGGTGGCCGCCATCGGTCCGGCACTGCAGCGCTACCTGACCGGCGACCTGGGCCCGACAACTTAAGATCCGACGAAAATTTAGCCAGGCGCGATCCGCTCTGTATGCCGGACGTGTTTACTAGAAGTCGCGGAAATATACGGCCCTGCGGGCGAAGCGCCACCTTCCGGCGCCTTCGTCCGCAGGGCCGGTCTCTTCACCTGGGCAGGGTCGGCGCGGGCTCCACCTGATCGCCTGGTGAAGCGAGCGCCCAGTCGGCGCCGTCGAGACGAACAAATCGCGCGTCAGCCCGCAGTTCGCCCAGCGTCGAGGCCCCGTCACGCAGCCGGATCAGCCGCGCGCTGACGAACTCGCCCGGCCCCGGCCGGGGCAATCCCAGCGCGACGGCCAGCGCCTGGTCGCCCGCGTAATCGCCGAAGATCACTATCCCCTCCGCCCGGAGCTGATCCCGCGCGCCGCCGCCATCGCGAACCCGCTTCATGTAGTCGTCCTGCATCGCGACCGTCGCCACCACCGTGCGGCTGACCCGCATTCCCAGCGCCCGCCGGAACAGCTCGTTCACCCGCTGCTGACCTGAGGCGGGCGCGAAGACTGATACCACCGCCCGTTCGTTCAATCGCAAAAGGGCGTTCTCAGCCAGCGGCGCGCGCGCGTGCAACCAGAGCACCGAACTGCGGCCTTCGTCATTCAGGGCCCGCTTGGAGTCCCGGTTGCCGCCCGGGCGCAGCCGGCCCTCAACCGCACGCACCAGCCCCGCAGACCACGTGCCCTCGTCGTCGCTGGCCCGCACCAGCAGCAGCAGCCGGCCGACCGCCTCCGGCGGGATCATCCAGCCGCCCATCTTCTGCGAGAACTTGCAGTCCACGTCGGCGCCCGCGATCGTGTAGTCGAGCGTCGTGCCATCCGGGAGCTTCAGCGCCCGCTGAAGGTTGATCTCGACCAGCGTGCCGGCGTGGGTCTTCTCCGTCTTGTGCAGCTGATCCCAGCGGTACCGGCCGGTGTGCTGGCCATCCAGCAGCATGTCAAACGCGCGCCGGATCGCGCGCGCCATCAGCGTCCCGTCCGGGTCCAGCGCGGCCAGCGCCGCCGCGACGGCGGCCAGTTCCGGGTCATCGGCGCGTAGCCGGTGCAGGCCCGGGCCGTCCAGGCCCGGAAGTGCGGAGCACGGCAGCGCCAGACCCGGGATCACGCCGTCCTCCGCAACGTCCGGCGCCGGCGGCATGCCGGGCAGCAGGAGCTGTCCCGGCAGCGGCACGCTCTGCTGTTCGGGGTTCACCCAGAGAATTTTATTGTGGCGGAGGTTCGCCCGCGGCCTGGAGCGCGTCCATGAGCTGCGTTATCGCGGGCGGGTCCGGCGGGTCGCCGTACCGGACCGCGTACACATACCGCCGGGTCCCGGGCAGCGGGACGCTGCGCACGCCGGGATGGCGCGCGGCCCGCAGGCACAGCGCGGGCAGCGTGGAAACGCCCAGTTCGGCGGCCACCAGAGCCTGGACCGCTACGTAGTCGTCGGTGGTGAACGCGATCTTCGGGCTGAAGCCGGCCTGCGCGCAGCGGGCCAGCAGGTGGGCACGGCAGCGGTCGCAGCCGGCGATCCACCGGTGCTTGGCGTACTGGGCCAGGTCCGGCACGTCATCGGGAGGTTCCCGGGCCGACGTCACCAGGTGGATCGGCTCGTCGAGCAGCAGTCGTTCGCGGAGGCCTTCGGCCAGGTCAACGTCGCTGTCATCGCTGGCGCCGTCGCCCGTGGCGACCGCCTCGGGCGAATGCCGGAATACCAGCGCCACGTCCACGTAGCCGGCCCGGAGCATGCGCAGGGCTTCGGGGGGTTCCGCCTCGGTCAGCCGCAGATCGACGCCGGGGTTGGAGCCGCGCAGGTGCCCGGCGGCGGACGGCACCATCGTGCCGAGCGCCGAAGGAAACGCGGCCAGCCGCAGCCGCCCGGCCCGCAGTCCGGTGTAGGCGGCCAGTTCGTTCTCGGCGGCGTCCAGCCTGCCGATCACCTCGGCGGCGCGCTCGGCGAGCAGCCGTCCGGCGTCGGTCAGCCGGATGCCCCGCCCGGCGCGCTGGATGAGCTTCGTCCCGGTCTCCGACTCCAGCCGGGCCAGGTGGTGGCTGACCGACGGCTGCGCGTAGTTCAGCGCCCTGGCGGCCCCGGTCACCGAGCCGTAGCGGGCCACCGCTACAAGAACGCGCAACCTGGTCACATCCAGCATGGTTTGACTATAGATCCAACTTATCGGTTCGCCTATGGACGCATATCCGACCAATCGGACCAGCGTAGGGCGTTCAGCGATCTTCGAGCATCGGGCAGCCCATGATCATGGGTCAAAGGCGGTAACTATTCCCGCAAACGACCCATGATCATGGAACCGCTCCGGGTTCGGGGCTGGCGTGTGGCATAATGGCGCATTTGGTCCGGTTATTCGCGCGTACTACCGGGAATCAATGCTGCCCTGGGGGTATGCTCCCGGCGGAGCCAGTAACGGGAGGTAGTCGATGCTTGTGCAGGTTGCGGAGGGCGTGCATCGGGTAAGCGGGGGAGTTACGAACTTCTACCTCATATCCGAAGGCGGCAAGTACACCGTGGTGGACGCCGGAACGCCCGCCGACTGGGCGCTGCTGGAAAGCTCGCTTCGCGAGCTGGGTTCCGTCCCGCAGGATCTCGACGCGGTGCTGCTGACCCACGCCCACGTGGATCACATCGGGTTCGCCGAGCAGGCCCGGGCCGACGTCGGCGCGCAGGTGTGGATCCACCAGGCGGACGCCGACGCGGTCCGGACCGGCAAGCGCGGCTGGAAGAACGAGCGCAGCAACTTCGCCTACGTACTCCGGGCCGAATTCTGGCGGACCGCGATCTCGCTGTCCCGGCGGGGCGCCACGAAGATGATCCCGATCAAGGAGGTCTCGTCCTTCGCCGACGGCGAAGTCATCGAAGTGCCGGGTTCACCGCGGGCCATCCACACACCCGGCCACACCCCCGGCAGCGCCGCCATCTCGGTGGAGAAGCGGACCGCACTGATGACCGGCGACGCCATGTGCACCTGGAACGCCTACACCGGCCGGGTCGGCCCGCAGATCATGCCATCCGCGCTCAACATGAACAACGCCGAGGCGATCGCCTCCCTCGACAAGCTCGGCGAGGTCAAGGCCGATGTCATCCTGCCGGGTCACGGCGACCCGTGGACCGAGGGTGTCGCCGAGGCCGTCCGCCGCGCCAAGGCCGCCGGCACCTCCTGATCCGCGAGGGCTACCTAATCCCGACGTCAGGCCGTGCTCGTAAGCGAAGACCACCAGTTGCGCGCGGTCGCGCGCGCCCACCTTGGTCATCGCCCGGCTTACGTGCGTCTTCGCGGTTAGCGGACTCACCACCAGCTTGGTGGCGATCTCGTCGTTGGACAGGCCCGCCGCGACCAGCGTGACGACTTCCCGCTCCCGCTCGGTGAGTGAGCCGAGTCCTGGATGTGAGGCCCTGGCGGGAGGGGGCTCGGGTGAGGGACAGACAACGGCGGGCGCCTCACCCGCGGTGAAGCTCCTGATCACGGCCCTGGTGACGCTGGGCGACAGGAGCGCGTCCCCGCGGGCCACCACGCGGATGGCCTGAAGCAGCTCGGCTGGCTCGATGTCCTTGACGAGGAACCCGCTGGCGCCCGCGCGTAGCGCGGCGAACACCGTCTCGTCGTCGTCGAACGTGGTGAGCACGACGACGCGGACCCCGCCCAGGCCGGGGTCGCCGGTGATCAGGCCGGTCGCGGTGACACCGTCGACCTCCGGCATGCGCAGGTCCATCAGCACCACGTCCGGGCGGTGCTCGCGAGTCAACGCGACCGCCACGCCGCCGTTGTCGGCTTCACCCACGACCTCGATGTCGCTGGCCCCCTCGAGCAGCATCCGGAAGCCGGCGCGGACCAGCGCCTGGTCGTCCGCCAGCAGGACGCTGATCACGTCGGCTCCTCTCTATACCCAGTGGGAACGGCGGTGGGAATTGTGGCCATCACCTCGAAGCCGCCACCAGGCTTGCGTCCCGCGGTGAGGACCCCGCCCACCGCCGCGGCCCGCTCCCGCATCCCGTTGATCCCGTGGCCTCGCGGACCAGCGCCGTCGCCGCCTTCGGCGGGCGCGGGCGTCCCGTTGTCGGTGACGGTCAGCGCGAGGCGGCCCGGCTCGTAGCGAAGGAATATCGTCGCGGCCGCACCCGGACCAGCGTGGCGCAGGACGTTGGTCAGCGACTCCTGGAGTATCCGGTACGCGGCGTGGTCCGCCTCGGCGGACAGTTGTACCGGCTCGCCTTCGACCTTCACGGTCACCGCCGTCCCGGCCGCGCTCACCGCGTCCCGCAGGACGGGAAGCCGGTCGAGGCCCATCGGCTCCGCGCTGCCCGATCCCGGCCTTATGTCGCCGCCCGGATTCCTGAGCTGGCCAAGGACGATACGCATCTCGCGCAACGCCGACTTGCTCGTCTCGCGGATCGCGGTCAGCGAGGTGCGCAACGCCGCCGCGTCGGCCCCGGCTGGCGAGATGCGGTGCGGGGAGGAGGAGGCGACGTCGTTCGCGGAAATGGGGTTAAGAAGGTGCAGTGCGGAGCCAGCCTGCACGGTAATAGTGGCCATGCTGTGCGCCACCGTATCGTGCAGTTCGCGGGCAATGCGGAGGCGTTCCTCGGCGACCAGCCTGGCCGCCTCGGCCGCGCGCTCCTCATCGGCCAGGCGGAGGCGGCGCGCCGTTTCGGTAGCCAGCGCCCGGCGGGCGCGGATCACCTCGCCGAGCATCACGGCGAGCACGAACAGCACGATGGACGGCAGGAAGTCAGAAGCCAGGACAAAGGTGCTCTCACCGCTGGTCAGCCCGACCGCGATCAAGCCGGCCGCCATCACGATGGACGGAATCGCGATCGCCCACACCAGATGGCCGGCCAGGGCCGCGTCGTACACCGGGATGCCGAGCAGCGGCGCGGGCGAGATGTTCCGGCGGTCCAGCGAGTAATACAGCATGATCGCCACGAAACTGATTTGCAGCACGCGCAGCGGCCAGCGGTGGCGGAACAGCAGCGCCAGCGGGAGCACGGCGCCCAGCAGGTACGCGGTCCCGTTGAGCGGCGCGGCGCCGGAGCCGCCGCCGACCACCACGCTCAGCTCGAACGTGCCGATGGCGAGGGCGGTGACGCCCACGTCGACCGGGCGGATGCCGAACGGGCCCTCCGCAACCGCCCACGTCGGCCAGCGTCCCTCGCGCGGCCTGCTCTCGCTCACGTCGTTACGCTACGCGATTCGGAAATTGCGTCAACCCGGGCGGCGTACGCGTCAACCTCGACGGCGGGCCGCGCGTCTTATTGAATGAGGCTCGGCGAAAGCGGGACGCCGAGCCTCGCTGGTTGCACTGGCGCGGGTTCGTGTCGGCCGTCAAGACGGCGAGCGCAGCCGTAGCGCGGTGCCATGATGGGATGTTGTGATCCGGATTCATGGAGCGAAGGCCTTCTGTCGCCCGCTGCCCGTCACCGCCATGGTCATGGCGCTGACGCTGCCGGTCGCGGCGTGCAGCGGATCATCCAGCGGCAACTCTGGCAACGCAGGCAAATCAGCCGGCTCCGGTGGCGGCACGCCGGCCGCCGTATCCCAGGCGGCCGCGGCATCGTTCCCGGTCGCGGAGAACAAGCTGCCGGGCACCTCGTCGTGGCGGATCACCGACCAGGGGCCGGACAACGCCATCAACGGCTACGCCAGCGCCCAGTCGGTATTGCCCGGCCAGAGCTTCACGCTGTATGTGTCGACCACCGCCAGGTCGTTCCGCCTCGACGCGTTCCGGTTCGGCTGGTATCAGGGCCACGAGGCACGCCTGGTCTGGACATCGGGCCCGCAAAAAGGACACGACCAGACAGCGGTGGCCACCGCGACGGGAACGCATGTGGTCACGGCGTCGTGGCGCCCGTCGATGACGGTGAGCACGACCGGCTGGCCGGTGGGCTCATACCTGTTGCGGCTCGACGCGGCCAGCGGGCCGCAACGCTATGTTCCCATCACGGTGCGATCCGCGAGCACCGCCGGCAAGGTCGTCATCATTAACGACAACACCACCTGGCAGGCCTATAACACGTGGGGCGGGTACAGCCTCTATCAGGGGCCGGACGGGCTCGGCGCGGATCGCGGATACGCGGTCAGCTTCAGCCGGCCCTATGACGGCGATGGCGCGGTCAGGTTCCTCGCGTTCGACCAGGCCGCGATCGCGGTGGCCGAGCACACCGGCGTCCCGCTGGCGTACGAGACCGACGTGGACCTCGACCAGCATCCCGGTATCCTCACCGACGCCCGGGCCGTTGTCACGCTCGGCCATGACGAGTACTACTCGCTGGCTATGCGCAACGCGTTGCTTACAGCCCGCGATACCGGCACCAACCTTGCCTTCCTCGGCGCGAACGCGATCTACCGGCACATCAGGTTCGCCGACGGTGACCGGGTCATCATCTGCTACAAGGAAGCCAGCATCGACCCGTTGTTCGGCAAGGACGACGCGGACACCACTCAGCAGTGGCGGCAGTCGCCCGATCCGCGTCCGGAAAGCGTTATCACCGGCGTGTTCTACGAATGCAATCCGGTCAGCGCCCCGTACGTCGTCTTCGACCCGTCGAGCTGGATATTCGCGGGTACCGGCGCGTACAAAGGCGAGTCGTTCGCCGGCATGGTCGGACCCGAGTACGACCGGCTCAACCCGCAGGCGCCGTTCCCCAGGCCGATAGAGGACCTGGCGCACTCCCCGCTCACCTGCGACGGAATCTCGACATATTCGGATTCGGCGTACTACACCGTCGCCAGCGGCGCCGGGGTGTTCGCGTCCGGGACCATGCGCTGGGTGTGCGCGATGCGCGGACCGCACTGCGGCCACGGCCTGACCTGGGCGGCCGAACGGTTCGTCAACCAGGCCACGGCGAATCTGCTCCGCGCGTTCGCGGCCGGTCCGGCGGGCCGGACCCATCCCGCCCGCGACAACGTCGCGCAGGTGAGACCGCCGGATGTTCCGGGCCTGCTCTACGGCATCGATTGAAAACTGGAACGGGGAAGCACGAGAAGCACGGGAAGACAGTGGACGATATCGACGCGCGCATCGTCGCCGCCCTGATCAGGGACGCCCGCGCCAGTTACGCGCTGGTCGGGCACGAGGTCGGGTTGTCCGCGCCGGCCGTGAAGCGCAGGGTGGACCGGCTCAAGGCCGAGGGCGCGATCACCGGGTTCTCCGCCCGGGTCGACCCGGCGGCGATGGGCTGGACCACCGAAGCCTATGTGGAGCTGTTCTGCGGCGGCCGCACTTCGCCGCAGGAGATCGCCGCCGCGGTGCGGCGCTACCCCGAGGTGGCCGACGCCTGCACGGTAACCGGCGAAGCCGACGCGTTGCTGCACATCAGGGCGGCCGACGTCCGGCATTTCGAGGACGTGATGGAGCGGATCAGGGCTGAGCCGTTCGTGATCAGGACACGCAGCGTTATCGTGCTCTCCCGGCTTCTGGACCGGGACTTGGCGCCCATCCGGTGATTCGGCCGGTCGTTCGCTCTTTTTGCAGCTAGAGTCGTGCCCATGTCGGAGTTGGACCAAGATCCGAGCGCTAACACCGGGCGGTTCCGGGCCTTTGCCGAACAGGTGGAGCGGGAAAGCGGGGGCACCTCCCGGCCAGCGCCCCGCGGCCTCCTGATCGGTGCTGGTGTCGCCCTGGTTGTGATCATCATCGTCATCCTGGCGGTAGCACTCTAATACCTGTCCGCCCCTTTCCGATATACTGTCGATATAACGGAAAGAGGGGACAAGCAACGTTATGAGCCTCACAGCGACCTCGCGCGTCGCCACCGAGCGCGGTGAACGGTACCGCAAGCAGCTCGCCAGCCACTTCGGCAACCGGGTCGAAGTAGTGGAGTCCGCGGACGGCACGGTGCTGAAGTGGGGTTCCGGCGGCACCACCACGCTGACCGTGGAGCCGGATGCCCTTGTCATGCGCGCCGAAGCCACCGACGCCGAGGCGCTCGAGCGGGTCAAGGACGTGACCGGCCGTCACCTGGAGCGTTTCGGGGAGAAGGACAACCTGGTCGTTACCTGGGAGTAGGCGGGCCTCCACTTCGCCTTCGCGAGATGGTGGCATCCTGTAGCCATGACGAGGGACACCATGCCGGCCCGGACGTCGCGGGATGCCGCCGAGCGTGAGCGGCTGACCGCGGTTCAGGGCCTGGCCGCCTTGTCCCTGGACGCCCTGTCGTCGGTGGCCTATGGTCCCGAGGCGATCCTGGTCGTGCTGGTCGCGGCGGGCGCCGCCGGGCTCGGTTACACGCTCCCTATAACGCTGGCGATCTGCGTCCTGCTGGCCGCCCTGGTCCTGTCCTATCGCCAGGTCATCGCCGCGTTCCCGGGTGGCGGCGGCGCCTACGCCGTGTCAAGGGCCCACCTGGGCCGCAACGCCAGCCTGGTCGCCGCGGCCTCCCTCATCGTCGACTACATATTGAACGCCGCGGTCGGCGTTTCGGCCGGCGTCGAGGCGATCACCGCCGCGTTCCCCGTGCTGTACGGCGCCACCACCTGGCTCTGCCTCGGCACGCTCGTCGTGATCACCGGCCTGAACCTGTGGGGCGTGTCCGAATCCGCCAAGGTCTTCATCGTGCCCACGGCCGCGTTCATCGTCGCGATGGCCGCGGTCATCCTGGGCGGCCTGTTCCGCGCCCACCCCGCGGTCGTGCTGAACACCCACCTCGGCCCGGCGGCCGGATCGGTCGGCGTGCTGCTGGTGCTCAGGGCGTTCGCCTCCGGCTGTTCCGCGCTGACCGGCGTCGAGGCCATCGCCAACGCGGTGCCGCAGTTCCGTCGGCCGCGCGAGCGCCGCGCCCAGCACACCGAGATGTGGCTCGGCATCCTGCTCGGCTCGATGCTGATCGGTCTCAGCATCCTGATCCGCAAGTTCCATGTCATACCGCAGCACGCCACCACGGTGCTCGCCCAGTTGACCGAGGCGTCGGTCGGCCACAACGTGTTCTACTTCGCGATCCAGATGATCACGATGGTGCTCCTCGCGCTGGCCGCTAACACGTCGTTCGGCGGCCTGCCCGTGCTGGCCGCGATCCTGGCCAGGGACAACTTCCTGCCGCACATGTTCGCCTTGCGCGCGGACCGTCAGGTGCACCGCTACGGGGTGATCGTGCTTGCGCTGGCCGCCGCCGCCCTGCTGGTTGTGTCAAAAGGTGACACGCAGGCGCTGGTGCCGCTGTTCGCCGTTGGGGTGTTTGTAGGATTCACGCTTTCCCAGCTAGGCATGGTAAAGCACTGGATGAACGAACGTACTGGCGGATTTCGATCCCGCGCCGCTATCAACGCCACCGGGGCCGTCCTTACGTTCGCTACCACGATCATCGAGCTGATCAGCAAGTTCACCGAAGGCGCATGGCTGATCGTCCTGGTCATCCCCGGCCTGGTCCTGTTGTTCGACCGGATCCATCGCAGCTACAACCGGATCGGCGCGCTGCTCGGGCTGGGTCAGACGCCGCCGCCTCCGGTGGCGGAGAAGTCGCTGGTCGTCGTCCCGGTAGCCGGCTTGTCCCGGCTGACCGCCGAAGGCATCAATGTGGCGTTGTCGATAGGCGACGAAGTGGCGGCCATAACCGTGTGTTTCGCGGACCCCGAGGACACCGCTGCGGATGTGTCGTTCCGGTCGGAGTGGGACGAGTGGCACCCCGACGTGCCGCTGATCACGTTGCGCAGCGAGCACCGGTCGCTGAGCAAGCCGATCGTGAAATATCTGTGCGAGATCGAGCGTGCCGACAAGTACCACCGGCTGGTAGTGGTCATCCCCGAGGTCCAGCCGTCCAGCGCGTGGCAATACCTGCTGCACAACCAGCGCGGCGTGATCCTGGACCGCGCCATCCGTCGCGGCACCGCGAACGTAGTCCTATGCCGCCTCCGCTACCGCCTAGATCAGCTGGCTGCGCGGGGGCACGGGTAGTCGTCTCCCCCGGCCGATCGGCCGCCTCACACCCCAAGACGGCCGAAGGCCAGCGGCGACCCCACCCCACCCCCCGCCTCCCCCAACGCCAACCCCACCCCTCGCTCCGCTCGCCACCCCCCACAGCCCGCCCCCACCCTCGCTCCGCTCGGCCCCAGTCCCGACCCCGCCCCTCACCCCTCGCTCCGCTCGGCACACCCCACAGCCCGCACTCCTCGCTCCGTTTGGCCTCCCGCCCGGGTCTCGGTCCCGTCCGGGCCGTCGCCCGACCCCCGCGCGCCCGACATTTCGGATTTGTGCCGTGAGCTGGGCAGGTGAGGTGGAAAATTGGAGCCTCATGGAAAGTTGGGCGCCGCTTTCCGATACCTTTTCTTCCGCAGGACCCCTATCCTCCACACGATGACCGGCCCACCAGCCCGCTATGTGCCGGTATGCGCAGTTCGCAGGACCGGCCCGCCGCCCTCGCCCCATCCCACCCCTCAACCTCGCCCCTCAACACGCCCCCTCAGCCCCACCGCACCGCCTTTACCCCGCCATCACCCTCCCTTCCGCACATCACCTCCTTCCCGCTGCTCGCTTCCACCGCACCGATCACGTCCGCATGCCCATCACCTCCGTCCCGTCTATCTCCACCGGTGCCTCGTCCCTCGGCCACGCCTCGTCCCTCGGCCACGCCTCGTCCCTCGGTCACGCTTCGTCCTTCGGTCACGCTTCGTCCCCGGCCGTCAAGCACGTTAAGCAGGGCGGCGACGTGGTCATGACGATCGACCCGGCGGCTATACGCCCGGGGACGGAACTGAGCATCGGTGTCATCGTGGTTAACCCGCATGCGCTCGGCGCTGCGTTCAGCGTGATCAAGAAAGGTCCCCCGCTGACCTGCCGCGCCCCTAAGACGGGTGTCGGCCCCGATGGCGTGAAGGCCGGTATTACCGGCTGACGCGACCACCTGGACTGGTCCATCCGGTCCAGTCCAGGTGGTCCCGTGCCGTGACCGTTACATGACTATTTGACCCAAGGGGGACTAGCGTCCGGGTCAGCGGGTGGCAAGATTGGCCGCATGAGCGTTGACCTGCCGGTGGCCGTGGTGACGGGCGGAAATCGCGGCATCGGCCGCGAGGTGTGCCGCCAGCTGGCGCTGCTGGGCTTCTCGGTGGCACTCGGGGCTCGTGACCTACGCAAGGGCGAGCTGGCCGCGAAGGAGCTCGATCCGGACGGCGCGCGGATCGTCCCGTTCCATCTGGAAGTAGACAGCACGCTCAGCGTGGACGCGCTGGCGGGCTGGGTGAAGGAGCGCTTCGGTCGTGCCGATGTCCTGGTGAACAACGCCTCTACGCCGTACGACCGCTGGGCCACGGCAGGCGGCGCCGATCTCGGCATGGTCGCCGAGGCGATCGACGTGAACCTGTTCGGTCCATGGCGGGTGATCCAGGCCCTGCTGCCGCTGCTGCGGTCCAGTCCCGCGCCGCGGATCGTGAACGTAAGCAGCGAGGACGCGTCGGTCGCCGCCATGACCGGCGGCTCGCCGGCGTTCAGCGTCTCCAAGGCGGGGCTCAACGCGCTCACCCGGCTGCTGGCCGGTGAGCTGGGCCGGGACGGCATCCTGGTCAACTCGGTGTGCCCAGGTCAGCCGCACGACGAGATGCACCCCACCGGCCGGACCATGGCCCAGGCCGCCGCTAGCGTCATCTGGGCGGTGACCCTGCCCAACGGCGGCCCCACCGGCACGTTCACCCGCGACGGCCGTCCGTTCCCCTGGTAATGCCTGCGGTGCGCGGACGCTGACCCGGCCAGCCCCGCACGTACCAGTGCCTGATCGTCGGCGACGACCACCCGTATCGTCATGTCCGCGCGCTGGCCGTGGTGGGCAGCGGTAGCCGGGCGATGACCTGGAAACCTCCCCCGGGAAGCGCCTGGCGCCACCGCGCCGCCGCGGCCGTTGTCGGTCACCTCGATGATCAACTCCTCGGAACGGCGGGTGATGAGGGCGCGCGCCGCGCACGGGCCGGCGTGCTTGACCAGGTTGGTGAGCGCCTCCTGGACGATCCGGTAGGCCGACATGCCGACCCCGGCGGGCAGATCGTCTGTACGGCCGGTCACCGTGAGCTCGACAGCTAGTATCCCGAGCCTGAAATTTGGTGGTTAAGTCTGTAGCCTGGATGGCATGTCGCAGACTGCTGCACCTTTAGTGCTGAGTGCTGAGGATCGGGCTGAGCTTGTCCGCTGGTTGCGGGGCGGGTTGCCGTGGCTGGCGGAGC
>JAFARZ010000099.1 GCA_019245115.1 Streptosporangiaceae bacterium
CATCCGACATCCTGGCGACCTACGAAACGACCATCGACGCGGACGGAGAGCTGCTGTCCTACCGGAGGGTCAGACGGTACGCCCGCGGCCGCGGTGACACAGAGGGGTCGTGAGATGACCCAAGGCAGCATCGCTCCCGCCGAGTCCCCGGCCCTGAACGCCGGCCCGATCAGCGGCCCCCAGCCCGCCAACCTGGGCGACATCCTGGAGCGGGTTCTGGACAAGGGGATCGTGATCGCGGGTGACATCCGGGTCAACCTGCTCGACATCGAGCTGCTCACGATCAAGCTGCGCCTGGTGATCGCCTCGCTCGACACCGCCAATCAGGTGGGCATCAACTGGTGGAAGTCCGATCCATGGCTCAGCGCCGACGCCGCGAGCCAAGCCGCGAGCCAATCCGCGAACGGCTCGGACGCACACGAGCTCGAGGAGGAAAACCGCCAGCTACGCAGCCGGATAAAGGCTCTGGAGGCGAGATCACGAGATGACTGAACGCCGCTGGGTGTGGATGTACGGGGTGGCCGGCGACGACCTCGACGCCCGCGCTAGCGGCGCGGCTGGGGTGGGCGGAGCCTCACTCCGGACGATCACCGCAGCCGGGCTCACCGGTATCGTCGGG
Organism: Streptosporangiaceae bacterium; assembly: GCA_019245115.1. Taxonomy (GTDB): domain Bacteria; phylum Actinomycetota; class Actinomycetes; order Streptosporangiales; family Streptosporangiaceae; genus JAFARZ01. The sequence continues at coordinate 620 of JAFARZ010000099.1, forward strand.
GATGTAACCGATCGTGAATACGGTGAGGCGGCGCTGCGGCGCAACCTCGAGGACCTGGACTGGCTCGCCCGGACGGCGCGGGCGCACCACGCGGTCCTCGAGACCGTCGCCGGGGGAGGTCCCGTGGTTCCCATGCGGCTGGCCACCCTGTTCGCCGACGACGCCGCAGTGGCCAGCATGCTGCGGGAACGAGCCGATGACTTCCGCCGCGCGCTGTCCCTCATCGAGGCGCGCAGCGAATGGGGCGTGAAGGCATACGTCACCAAACCCGCCGATCCGGTCGTGGACTCCGAGCCGCAGGCTACCGGGCCCGGGGCCGCGTACCTGCGACGGCGCCGCGCTGCGCTGAACGCGAGCAAGGATGCCCGCTCGCAAGCGCTGGCCAGCGCGCAGGCCGTCTACGCCGAGCTGGGCCGCGTCGCCGAGCTGTCCCGGCTCTACCCGCCGCAAGCGCCGGATCTGGCCGGGCAGCCGGCTCCCATGGTGCTCAACGCCGCTTATCTCGTGTCCGATGAGCGAGCCCGCGAGTTCAGCGCCGCGGTGGCCAGGCTGGCCAAGAGCCATCGGGTCGTCGAACTCGCCCTGACCGGTCCCTGGCCGCCGTACTCCTTTGTCGGCGAGGACAGCCCGGGATGACCGAACGCGAATACGAGCCGGCGATCCAGGGGGAACGCCTCGCCCTGGTGGACCTGCTCGACCGGGTGCTGGCCGGCGGGGTGGTCATCTCCGGCGACATCACGCTGTCCATCGCGGAGGTGGATCTGGTCACCGTCTCGCTACGCGCGCTCGTGACGTCGGTCAGCGCCCTGATGGAAGCCGCGGAAGATACACGGGAGAACATCTGATGGTCCGGATCGAGGCCGACCCTGACTCCGTGGAGAAGGGGCTGGTGAGCCTCGTTCTCACCCTCGTCGAACTGCTGCGCCAGTTGATGGAGCGTCAGGCCCTGCGCCGGATGGAGCAGGGATCGCTCACCGAAGATCAGATCGAGAAGGTCGGCGCGACCCTGATGGCCCTGGAAGACCGGATGGCCGAGCTCAGGGACCACTTCGGCCTCACCGTCGAAGACCTCAACCTGGATCTCGGGCCGCTCGGCCCGCTGCTGCCTCGCGAAGGTGGTACCACCGCCGTTCGTTCAAAAGATTCTTTATCACGAACGGCGGGGTGCTACGGTGCGAGCTTGTGGGCACCATCCGGGTGGGAATCGTCGGCGCTGGGTGGATAGCACGGGAGCATCGGCGGGTGCTCGATTCGACGGCGGAGGCCGAACTCGCGGCGGTATGCGACATCGACGGCGAGCGCGCCGGAGCCCTGGCCGCCGGGACCGGCGCGCGAACGTACCTGGACTGGCGTGACCTGCTCGATCGCGAGGACCTCGGGGCGCTGATCGTCTGCACCCCGCCCACATCCCACCGGGAACCGGTAACCGCCGCGCTGAGCCGCGGGCTGCCCGTCTACCTGGAGAAACCCATCGCCCGCACGCTCGAGGACGCGGCGGAGATCGTGGCCGCGGCGGAGCATACCGGTACCGTCTGCGCGGTCGGTTACCAGTGGCACGCGCTCGACCTGCTCGACGACCTGCCCGGGCTGCTCGGGAGTCAGCAGGTCGGGCTCCTGGTCGGAACGAGCATCGGGCCGACCCAGCCCCGCCCGTGGTTCGTCGATATGCGGGCGGGCGGCGGAAACCTGCTTGAGCGGGGCAGCCACCACCTGGACCTGGTCAGGGCCGTGGCGGGGGAGGTGGTGACGGTCCAGGCCGCTGCTTCGCGGGTCCGGCTCGCTGGTGCTTCGGAATCCGGTGACATCGACGATGCCCTCACGATCATGCTCGAGCTCGCCTCTGGTGCGCTGGCGACCGTCGTGGTCGCCTGGACCCGGCCGGGTCAGCCGGGTAGCTACGGCCTCGACATCATCGCGACCGAAGCCACGCTCAGGCTCGGCCTCGACCCGGATTTCACGCTGTCTGGCGTGAGCGGAGGCCAGCCGGTTTCCCGCCGGGCCGGCTCCCATCCGTTCGAGCGGTCGGTGCGCCGCTTCCTGCAGGCGGCCGCCGGGCGCGATCCGGCGGCGGTGGCCTGCGCGCCGCCGGACGCGGCCGCCACGCTAGCGGTGGCCGTCGCCGCCGAGCAGGCCCTGGCAACCTCCCGAGCCGTCAAGGTCGAGGCGTGAGCGGGCCTGCTAGGGATTTCGTCGGGTACGGTCCGGAGCCGCCCGATTTCGACTGGCCGGGCGCCACGCGGATCGCGATCAACGTCGTGGTCAATTACGAGGAAGGCGGCGAGTATTCACTCGACGAGGATGGCGTCAATGACACCTGGGGTGAGTACTCGTTCCAGTACGGGCCGGACATCCGCGATATCGGCACCGAAACGCACATGGAATACGGGAGCCGGGTCGGGATATGGCGGTTGTGCCGCCTGATAGACCGCTACCAGATACCGGTGACGTTTTCCGCCTGCGCGCTCGCCGTTGAGCGGAATCCGCCGCTCGCCGAGTGGCTGCGGGCCCGCGAGCACGACATACTCGCCCACGGTTACCACTGGTACGGCCCGGACGCGGTCCGCATGAGCCGTGATCAGGAGCGTGCGGAGATACGCAAGGCGGTGGACTCGCTGGAGCGGACCACGAACCAGCGCGTACGAGGCTGGATGGTGCGGTCTTTCCCCACCGTCCACACCCGGGAGCTGCTGATGGAGGACGGCGGCTTCTGGTACGACTCCGACGCCTACAACGACGAGCTTCCTTATTATGCGGACACGCTGGGCAAGCCGTTCCTCGTTATCCCGTACAGCAAGGTGCATAACGACGTCAGGTACCTGATCGCCCCGACCTATGCCTCACCCCGTCATTTCTTTGAAAGCCTCCGGCTCAGCCTGGACTACATGCTCGAGGAAGCGCAGCATGGCTACGGTGCGCGGCTGATGTCGGTCGGTGTCCATTCTCGCTGGAGCGGGCAGCCGGGACGGGCATCTGCGCTGCGGGATTTCATCGAGTACGCGCTGGAGCGGAAAGGCGTGAGTTTCATGCGCCGGATCGACGTAGCGCAATTCTGGGTCAAGACTTTCCCGCCCGCCGTTCTCTGATGCTGGCATTTCATGCGCGCGTGGCATCGCATCCAGCAGGAGGCATACGGGCTGCCGGTGGCAGTGTCGCGGCCGCCGTGTGCCTCTCGTACGGCGGGTACGGATGGGCGGCCTTCTTCCTGGTTCTTGCGGTGCTGAATCTCGCAGGCGGCTACTGGTATCTCACCATCGCCCGCTCCGCACGGGCGAGTGGCGCACCCCGGTGAAATTTACGCTATCCAGGCTGGTACCAGGCATGATCACCGGTCCCGCGCCTTGACGTCACGTCGCGGCGGCGCGGATAGTCACCCGCAGGTTTGCTGGCAGGGCTCAGAGAGGAAGTCTCCGTTGCCTAGATTCCTCCGCTTTAAGATCCGTGCCGGGCTCGCGGCGTTGGCAACTGTTCTTTCCGGTGCGGTGTTCGCCGTCGGCTATCAGGCCTACCCGGCGCTGGCAGCGGATAGTGCCACGATAAGCGGCTCCACGACGCATCAGACCATTTCCGGTTTCGGCTTCGCGGAGGCTTTCGGCGAGGCGGCGAGCGTGATGAACGCGCCGTCCTCGGAGCAGCAGCAGGCCCTCAATTTGCTGATGAGCACGTCCTCTGGCGCTGGGCTCGACATTGTCCGTAACGAGATCAGCGCGGATTCGGGAACCACGATCGAGCCGAACAGCTCGGGTAGCCCGGGCGCGGCGCCGACCTATGTCTCATTGGCCTCAATAAACCAGGATCAGGGCCAGTTGTGGTTCGACCAGCAGGCGAAGGCCAACTATGGGGTGAACACCTTCTTCGCCGATGCGTGGAGCGCCCCGGCGTTCATGAAGACCAATGACTCGGTGCCCAATGGCGGCCAGGTCTGCGGGGTCTCCGGGACTAGCTGTGCCAGCGGTGACTGGCGTCAGGCATTCGCGAACTACCTGTTGCAATACGCCAAGGACTACGCCGCGGCCGGGGTGCCGCTGACGTACATCGGGCCAACCAACGAGCCCGACTTCAGCGCCAGCTACGACAGCATGGCGATGAGCGGGTCGCAGCTAGTATCCCGAGCCTGAAATTTGGTGGTTAAGTCTGTAGCCTGGATGGCATGTCGCAGACTGCTGCACCTTTAGTGCTGAGTGCTGAGGATCGGGCTGAGCTTGTCCGCTGGTTGCGGGGCGGGTTGCCGTGGCTGGCGGAGC
>JAFARZ010000221.1 GCA_019245115.1 Streptosporangiaceae bacterium
TGGCCGACCGCTGATCCTGAATCGGTCTCGCATCCGAACCACGTTCGAGCACCGGAGGGACAAGAGTGCCTGGACCGGGCGGGCCACGATCGACCCGAACCACAGCGCGCGGGTGGAAGGCGATCACTACCTGACACCGGTCACGCCGGCGCAGATCGACGCGCTGGCCACGGTGATCGAGGAAGCTCAGGCCGATCTGGTGCGCAAGGTCCACACCCCGGTGGTGCTGTCCACTGAGGACGCCGTCGATGCCGCTGAGCAACTGCCCGAGAGGATTGCGTACCTGGTACTCACCGATCAGGTGGTCCAGGAACTGGTCGGTGGGCGGCGGGACGTGTTCACTGCGGCCTGCGCCGACCAGCTCGCCGGGTTGCATGGCCCGAAAGGCCGGCCATGTCCGGCGCGGCCGTGGGTGTGTTTGCTCTGTCCCCTGGCGGTGTTCGCCCCACGGCACGCCGCGAACCTATTGCGGTTGAAGGCGTTCTTCGCTCGCCAGTTCCGGCAGATGACGGTGCCGCAGTTCCTGGCCGTGTTCGGTCCCTACGCCCACCGGCTGGACACCGACATCCTGCCGAAGTTCGCACCCGCGGTGCTTGCAGCCGCCACGGTCGGGGTCCGCGACCGCGACGACGAGTTGCCCCTGCGTCCCGAGGAGACCACCGAATGACCGCTCACTACGCCCACGGCGATGCTCTTGTCCGGTCTCCGTTCGCTGGGCAGTACGTGCACGAACTGCTCGATCTCGATCTGGATCCCGCCGGCCCGTATCCCCGGTTCGACGACGACCGGTGGGATCTGCGCGGGCTCCGCGGCACGCCGATCCAGATCGGCCCGTCCGAGCTGGTCTGGGATTTCACCGAGATCGCGCAGCCGCATTGGCGGCTGCTGGTCCGCGAGTTCATGGTCGCGTTGCGCGCACCGCACCATGAACGGATCGCCCACCTGCCCTGGGCTCGCCGGGAACCGCTGTCCCTACGCACCTGCGCCCAGCGGCGCTTTGTCGCGGTCTCCTGGCTGCGTTGGCTGGCCGACGAGGGCGTCCAGCAACTCGAAGAGCTGACGCAGGAGCACTGCGACCGGTGGTTTGACCATCGCCGCGCCGAAGGGTTGGCGGCCAGCAGCTTGTTCAACGAGATCGTGGCGGTCAAGGATCTCGCGCGTTACACCGAGCTGTTCACCGCCGACCGTTACCCAGCCGGCTTCATGCCCTGGGTCGGCAAGACCGCCACCCGGGTGGCCGAAGTCGATTGGACCGGCGAGAACAAGACTCCGACGATCCCCAACGCCGTGATGCGCCCAGCGCTACGCGCCGGCCTCTACCTCGTCGAAACCGTCGGACCCCATGCCGCAGCCTTGGCTGACGACCTCGCTGCCCACCGGGAAGCCCGGACAGGCCGGAGCCGCCCACGACTCGACGAGTACACGGAGCTGCTGGCCCGCTACGTCGAGCGGGGCGAACCGTTGCCTGAGCTGGACGAACACTTCGTCCGGGACCGCCTGGGCACCGGGTGGGATCAGTATGATCCTCTGCTGCGAGTCGGCTTCCGCGAACTGGGCCACGACCTGGGTGCTGGGCAGTTCCTCGCTGCTGACATTCGCCGGTTCCGGGAGGCGACCGAGTCCGCGGTCACGCGGGTCGGGGTGGCCCCGCGGTGGGCGCGCAACGCTGCACTCGTCGAACGGGCGGACGACGCCGGTCAGCTCCCCTGGACCACACCGCTGACCACCCAACAGGTCGACGACCTCACCTTGATCGTGTTCAACGCGGCGCTGTTCGTCGCGGCGGCGCTCACGGGGATGCGTTCCAGCGAGTTGATGGAGTTGACCAGCGATTCCTGTCTCCCACCAGAGGAAGTCACGGCGAACTTGGTCCGTTACCGGCTGGCCAGCAAGCTGATCAAGGGCCAGGAGTGGGGTGGCGTTGCCGACGAGTGGGTGGTCATCGAGCCCGCCTACCGGGCCGTCGAATTGGCCATCCGCCTGACACGGGCGAAGACCTGGCTGGCCGCCCCACGGTCGCGGGAGTCGCTGTTCGGCCGCTACAACCTGGCCAAGCGGTTCCGCTCGTTCCGGCGCTGGGTCAACAGCCCGGCCGGCGCCCGGCTGGGGCTGGAACCGATCCCGGACGGCGACATCACCGGCCGGATGACGCGCCGCACGCTGTCGGTGGAGATGGCGCACCGCCCACACGGCCTCTGGGCAGCAAAAGTGCACCTCAAACAGGTCAGTGTGTCCACAACGGAGGGATACGCCGCGCGGCCGGGCGGGGCGCAGGGCCGCCTGCACGCCGAGATGAAACGCGAGGAACAAGCCCACAAGCTTGACCTCACCAAGGCCGCCTACCAAGCCTACCGGGACGGGCAGCTGCCGGCCGGCCCCGGCGCGCGGGCGCTGATCTCGGCGTTCGAGCACGTCGACGCCGAACTCGCCAAGCTCGACCACACACCCGCCACAGTGGTGGCCACCGACCGGCACGCCGAGCTGCTGCTGAAGAAGCGGGCCACGACGCTGCACATTCAGCCAGCGAACTACTGCTGGTTCACCGACCCGACCAAGGCGCTCTGCCTCAAGCTCGCCGGCACCCCCACCGCCGACCAGCCGCTGGCCGGGTTGTGTGATGCGGCCCACTGCCCGCAGTCCACCTTCCACGCCGAACACCGTGACGTCTGGGCCGGCTGCGCCAAGACCACCGAGACCTTCCTGGGCAACCCACGCATCCCCGCCGGCGAGAAGCAACGCCTGACCGCAGAACACGACCGCGCCCACCAGGTCATCGCCGCCATTGACCAGGCCACGACCGAGGAACCCCAATGACGATCAGCCCCGCCCAACGCCGGCAGACCGAAGACAGCATCCGCGCAGCCATCGACCGGCTACTACGGGGCCAGATCCCTCCCGGCGGTGCCTGCGACGTCACCACCCTGGCCAGCGAAGCAGGGATTTCCCGGGCTGCGCTCTATCGCAGCTACGGGCACCTCAAGACCGAGTTCACCCGTCGCCTGACCCAGATGCAGGCCGACGGGCACCTGCCCGACCCGCGCGCCGCCCAGATCGTCCGGCTCAAGGACGAGAACACCCAGCTCCGGGAACGCCTGCGCGCAAGCGAGCAGCAGATCGCCGAGCTGACGGAGTTCCGGACCACCGCGATTTCCCGGCTGGCCGCACAGCATGACGAGATCATTCAACTGCGCCGCGCCCTGGCCGCCCACAGCAACGTCCGCATCCTCCCAACGACAGGCCCAGCCCACAATGGTCAGTAACTTGCGCCACAATGGCAGTCCGTTGGATGCGAGACAAATGACGGCACATGCCGACCGCCTCATGCTCCCATTCGCACCGTCGGCATCAGCGACACGAGCAAAACCCGAACATGATCTTTGCGCGCATAAGGCCCGACGTCTCCTACCTGCCGGACCTGCAGGCCTATCTCGATGACCTGCTGCGTAATCGGGAACGGCTGCTAGCCGCCCACGGCCTGGACGACTGGGCCCGCGCCGAGGCCATGCCTTCCGAAGAGGAGATCAGCAGGATCCGCCGGCTGATCGCGCGTATCAGCAATGATCTCAGCGAACTCAGCGCCGACGAACGCCAGCAGGTGGACCAGGCCATCACCGTCCTGCGCCGACACCGCACCACAATGCTCGGCATGCCGCGGATCCGGCAGGCCCTACCCAGTTTCCACCAGGAGCGCACCGCATGACCAGCACGAACGCCGGCCAACAGGCCACGACCAGCGCGATGGCCGCCGGATGGCGGGCCGACTCGACCCGCCGGCGCGAACGCGTCCTGACCGCCCTCAATACCGCACCGCCCTCAATTCCAGCAGGAGCGTGGTGAGCTCGGCCATGCGCACAGTGGTGGCCCACAGCGAGTGCTCCTGGCGCAGGGCCAGGAAGGCCCTGGGGCCACCGCAGTCTTCGGGGGGCGCGGAGCGCGCACCGCCACTGCACCACGGATACCGGCGCCTGACACGGGGCGCTTCGATGGCCTGAACCCGCAGATCGTGGCGCCAACTCTCGAGATTGGCGAAGAAGCCGTAGGCATAGGCGAACCGTTCCCGTTCTCGCAGTCCGAGATCGACCAGG
>JAFARZ010000386.1 GCA_019245115.1 Streptosporangiaceae bacterium
CCTGCTGCTGCACGCCGGGCCGGGCATGATGAACGCGGTCACCGGCGTCGCGACCGCCGCGATGGACTCGGTGCCGCTGGTGGCCATCAGCGGCGACGTCCCCGGCTACTACACGGGCCGTCACCCGCACCAGGAGACCAACCTCCACAACGACGCCGACCAGACCGCCATCTACCGGCCGTTCGTCAAACGAGCCTGGCACGCCCACCGGGCCGAGGACCTCCCCCGGTTCACCGAACGTGCCTTCTGGACCGCCACCTCCGGCCGGCCAGGCGCGGTCCTGCTCAACGTCCCGATGGACCTGTTCTCCCGGGAGGTCGGCGGTGAGTTCCCGCTGTCAGCGGCGCCGACCCGGCCAGCGCTCGAACCCGGCGCCGCGCAGCGCATCGCGAACCTGCTCGCAGACGCCGAACGACCGCTGATCTACCTCGGCGGCGGGCTGCGCGAAGCCGCCGGCCGCGATGCGCTGATCCGGCTCGCCGAGCGGCTCGGCATACCCATCGCGCACTCACTGATGGCCAAGGGCACGGTGCCGGACAGCCACCCGCTGGTGATCGGGATGACCGGCTTCTGGGGCCTGGAACTGGCCAACGACTACGCGCGCGGCGCCGACGTGGTGCTCGCCATCGGCACCCGGTTCGCCGAGACCGACGCCAGCTCCTGGACCCTGTGGCGGTTCCCGCCCTCGCGGCTCATCCAGATCGACATCGACCCCGCCGAGATCGGGCGGAACTACCCGGTGGAGATCGGCGCCGTGGCGGACGCCACCCTGGCGGTGACAGCGATACTCGAGGCGAGTCACCACCGCCGTTCGGTAGATCGGGACTTTCCGGAAATCCGCGCGGCGAGAAGCGCGGCGTTCGGCCTCACCCGCGACCACGCGTTCCCGCTCCGCCCGCAGCGCATACTCGCCGGCCTGCGGGACACGCTGCCGGACGACGCGATCCTGGTCACCGACGTCGGATGGAACAAGAACGGCGTGGCCCAGTGCTACGAGCTACCCGGCGCCGGCCGGTTCATCACTCCTGGCGGTGCGTCCACGATGGGGTTCGGTCCGGCGGCTGCCGTGGGCGTGATGATCGGCGCGCCGGAGCGCCCCGTTGTCGCTCTGGTCGGCGACGGCGGCATGTCCGCGCAGCTCCCGGCCATCCCGATGGCGGTCGAGCAGGGACTGCCGGTCCTGTTCGTGGTGATGAACAACCGGGCGCACGGCACCATCGCCGACCTCGAGACCGCGTACTACGGAACCGGATTCGGCTGCGAGTTCCGCGATCGGGACGGTCAGCCCTACAGCCCGGACTTCGCCGCGCTGGCCAGGTCCTGCGGCGCCGACGGCTATGAGATCACCGCGCCGGACGACCTCGCCAAAGCACTGCGCGAAGCGCTCGCACGCCGGCGTCCGGCGGTGATCGACGTGCCGATGCTCAACGAGCCGGTGCCCACTCCAGGGCACTGGAACATCACAGACATCTACCGTGGGAGGTTCGAATGACAAGAAGACCCGGTGCCGCGGCGATACTGCCTGCCGCCGCGATTGCCCTGCTCGCGGCCGCGTGCGGCACTCCCGGCGGCTCGTCTGGCGGCTCATCGGGCGCAGGCAGCGGGTCAACGACGGCCGCGTCGGGGCCGATCAAGATCGCGGTGGTCGACGCGCAGAGCGGATCGAACAGCGACCTCGGGCAGTTCGAGTGGCGCGGGGTCAAGCTGGCCGTCGACCAGGCCAACGCCGCCGGCGGCATAGACGGCCGCAAGATCCAGCTCAACTTGTTCGACGACCAGGGCGACCCGACCGTCGGCACCGAACTGGCGAGGAAGATAGCCAGCGAGGGGTTCATCGCCATGTTCGGCACGGCGGAGAGCTCGGTGACCCTGGCCATGGCGCCCATCCTCGAGTCCGAGCACATCCCGAACATCACCTCAGGCCAGTCCACCAAGCTGATCAAGCTCGGCAGCCCGTACCTGTTCCTGAACGGGCCGACCGGCCTCACCTACGACTCCACGCTGGCGAAATACCTGGTACAGACCAAGGGGTACAAGAAGTTCGCGCTGCTGACCAACAACGACTCCTACGGCGCCGGGGAGGACAGCGCGTTCACCTCATCGCTGAAGTCGCTGGGTATCACGCCCGTCGCCGCGCAGGTGGTTCCCGCCGACCAGACGAACATGACCCCGGCGCTGACCGCGATCCGGTCCTCCAGCCCGCAGGTGCTGTTCATCGGCGCCGAGGAGGCCCAGTCCGGACTGACCGTCAAGCAGGCCCGCTCGCTGGGCATGACCGCGGTCATCGCGGAGGGGGCGCCCGCGGGTACGCCGCTGTTCCTGTCCACGGCGGGCACCTCCACCGCCAACGGCACCATCGTGAGCTCGCCCTACCTGGGCAATGACATCGACGCCGCGTCGAAGGCCTTCGCCGCCGCGTACACCGCCGCTTACGGAACCGCTCCCGAGCTGCACGGCGCGAAAGCCTACGACGGCGCCCAGGTGATGATCAGGGCACTGAAGGCCTGCCACGCCTGCACCGGGCTGGCGCTGGCCAACGCCGTCCGCGCGGTGCGCTACACCGGGCTGCTCGGCGCGTTCGCCTACACCAGCCAGGGCGTCGGCATCTTCTCGACATCTATCGGGATCATCAAGAATGGGACGATCGCACCGGTTAGTTCATAGCGGTCTTCGCCCTTCCGAGGAGAGCTCCCATCGCAGTCGTTCTTCCAGACGCCGGTCAGCGGGCTGAGTTTCGGCGCGGTTTATGCGCTGATCGCGCTCGGCTTCTCGCTGGTGTACCGGACGATGGGCCTGGTCAACTTCGCCCACGGAGCGGTGCTGATGACCGGCGCGTACCTGGCGTCCACCTTCTACCTGTCGGCACGGCTGCCGTTCGCGATGGCCGTGCCGGCCGTCATGCTCGGCACCGGCGTCGTCGGCGTGGCGATCGAGCGGGTGCTGCGGCCGCTGGAGAACAAGGACGTCGACCTCATGCTGATCGGGACGATAGGGGCGGCACGGTGCTGGAAGCGGTGGCGATCCTCATCTGGACGTCGTCCGGGCGCGGCGTACCCTCCCCGGTGCGCGCGGCGCCGGTGAACGTCGGCGGCGTGCGCATTCCCGTCTACAACGTCGTGGTGATCGTTGTGGCGGCGGTGGCCATGGTGCTGCTGACGCTGTTCCTCCAGCGGACCAAGCGCGGCGCCGCGATGCAAGCGGTCGCGATGGACCCGGAGGCCGCGACCGCGGTCGGCATCCATGTGGGGCGTTCGAACGCCGTCGTCTTCGCCATCGGCGCCGGGCTGGCCGCGCTGGCGGGTTCCCTGGCCTCGCCCATGCTGTACGTGTCACCGACAATGGGTGACTCGCTCGGGATCCAGGGGTTCGCCGCCGCCATTCTCGGCGGCTTCGGGTCCATCCCCGGCGCGATCGCCGGCGGGCTGGGCATCGGGGTGATCGGCTCGTTCGCCGCGCAGCAGTTCCAGGGTTACTCCGACCTGGTCACGTTCGTCGTCTTCACCGTGCTGGTGATGGTCCGGCCGACCGGGATCTTCGGCGAGAAGACGGTCAACCGAGCATGAGGTTTCTGGGCCTCGCGGTGCTCGCGGTGCTGACCTGGCTGCTCCCCTACCGGCTGAACGTCTACTGGATCTCCGTCGCCGACATCGCCCTGCTGTTCGCCCTGCTCGCAGTAGGCCTCGGGCTGGTCATGGGGGTCGCGGGCCACGTGAACCTCGCCCAGGTCGCGTTCTTCGGCGTCGGGGCCTACGGTGTGGGCATCCTGACGACTGCGTATGGGTACGGTTTCTGGCTGGCGGCGCTGCTCGCCATGGTGGGGGCGGTATGCGCTCCGGATGATCGCGTTCGTCCTCGCCAGCGTCTACGGCGGAGCGGCGGGCGTTCTCTACGCGGGCCTGATCCACTACATCGCGCCGGAGACGTTCAGCATCGCGGACATGTTCCTGCTGCTGGCGATGGTGATCATCGGCGGAAGGCAGTCGCTGTGGGGCTGTGTCGCCGGCGCCATCGGCCTGACGATCATCCGGCAGGAGCTCATCAACCTCGCCGCCTACGCGCAGCTCGGTTACGGACTGGTGGTGGTCGCGGTCGTCGTGTTCGCCCCCACCGGCCTGGCGGGAGTCCCGTCGCGGGTACGTATGCTGTCAGCCCGGCGGCGGGCGGGCGCATCGGCGGTGGCGCTGGGCGCGTTCGGCGGAGTCCCCTCGTCCGGCCGCACGGGCGCTGTCCTGGAGGTCTCCGGGCTGGTCATGCGGTTTCGCGGCGTGACCGCGCTGGACCGGGTGTCGCTGCGCGCTTCACCGGGGGAGATCCTGGGAATCGTGGGGCCCAACGGGTCCGGCAAGACCACCCTGTTCAACGTGATCAGCGGGCTTTACCGGCCGTCGGCCGGCCGGGTCACCATGGACGGCCGGGTCATCTCGGGGTCACGGCATGGCGGATCTCGCATCTCGGTGTCGCCCGCACGTTCCAGCACCTGCGGCTGTTCGGCAACCTCACGGTCCGAGACAACGTGCGGATGGCGATGGACCGTACCCGTTCGTGGTGGTCATGGAGATATGTGTGCTGGCCCGTCGGGGTGTGGCGGCATGAACGTTCGCTGGCACGGCGGGCTTCTGGTCTGCTGGACGCGTTCGGGCTGGCGGCGTTCGCCGATGTGCTGCCCGATTCGCTGCCCTACGGCATCCAGCGACGGGTGGAGATGGCGTCGGCGCCCCGCCTTATGCTGCTGGACGAGCCCGCGGCGGGGCTGAACGGCGACGAGCAGCGCCAGCTCGCGGAGATCGTCCGGGCGATCCGTACCAGCGGCGTCACGGTCGTGCTCATCGAGCACAACATGGGACTGGTGATGTCGCTGTGCGACCGGGTGGTCGTCCTGGACAGCGGCACGGTGATCGCCTCGGGCCTCCCAGCCTCGGTGGCCACCGAGCCGGCGGTTCTGGAGGCCTACCTCGGAACCACCACCCTGCCGACGGAGGCGTCATGAGCGAGCGGAAGCGAGCTGCCGCGGCGGTTGCCGTCCCGAAGGGGCGGTAAGCCCGCCGTGGCCCCAAGCCGGCCGCGCGCCAGCGTGGCCCTGGCGCGGAGGAAAACATGCCGCGGAGGATAAATGAGCTCGTTGGTTGTCGACAACCTGGCCGTCCGGTACGGCGGCGTGTCCGCGGTGCGGTCGGTCAGCTTCACCGTTTCGCCAGGTGAGTCAGTGGGACTCATCGGCGCGAACGGGGCCGGCAAGACCTCCACGCTGCGGGCGGTGATGGGCCTGGTGCCCCGTTCGTCCGGCACGGTCATGTTCGGCGGCCGGGACCTGGGCCGGGTGCCGACGCGCGGCATGGTGCGGCTCGGCATCGGGTACGTGCCCGAGGGACGACACGTGTTCGCCGGGCTGCCGGTCGAGAAGAATCTGCTGCTCGGCGCATACGCGTCGCGCTGGGACGCGGCGTGCCGTTCCCGGCTGGACTCGGTGTATGCCCTGTTCCCGGTGCTCGGGGAGATGCGCGGCCGGCTGGCGGGCGCGCTGTCCGGCGGCCAGCAGCAGATGCTCGCGATCGGTCGCGCCCTGATTTCCCGGCCCGCGCTGCTGCTCCTGGACGAACCGTCGATGGGACTGTCACCCAAGCTCGTCGAGGTGATCTGCGCGGCGCTACAGCGGCTCCGCGCCGACGGCCTCAGCCTGCTGCTGGTCGAGCAGAACGCGATGCTCACGTTCGAGATCACAAGCTCATGCCTGGTACTGGAAAACGGGTCGGTGGCGATGACCGGCTCGTCGTCGGCGCTGCGCGATGACCCGCGAGTGCGGAAGATCTACCTGGGGCTGTGAGGTCGGTCGCGATTCACCTGCTCTGGTTCAGCTGGGATACCGAGTCAATCAGCTGTTCGCCGGAAGGTCCCATCCGGTTGCGGACCAGGCCAGATCGCCACTGGAATTGTTCACGGATCGCAAAACAACAAAGGTTAGCTGACTAGTTTGACTGTTCACCATGCAGAGTTCCAGACCAGGTTTCAGATGAGCGAAATCTATATTCCCCGACAGTGGATGCTGCGTGACGGCACCATCGCATGCACCTGCGCTTGGAGTTCCGCTCACCTCAGCCACTTGGTCATTTGAACTGAAGGAGACGTACATAGCTGGGATATCACCGGTAACACTGCCGGGACAGTTGAGCATAATGTCGTCGGAGAAAGATGGGGATGTCGATACTTCCGGACCTTGGGCCGTGAAGTTCACCGAAGAGGGCTCCAGACTGGGACATCCGCCGCCGGGCGTGGTGAACTGCCTGTCGTGATATTCCTGAGTGAAATTACCAGCAGCTGAGGATGGAGGCGTGGTGGTCCCCGTACCGTTTGCCCCTGCGGTCGCTTGGGTCGCGGGTGTGTCAGTTCCAACTGGTAGTCCGGACGCTATGGATGAGCTGTTCGAAGGATGTAGGTATAGGTACAGGAAGACTGAGCCAATTCCGAGCGCTACGACGCCGAGGACTGCCATACCTATCCGGCCGTTGCGCTCTCCCGTCGCGGGCACATGCACATTTCCGATCGTGACGTCCTTACCGACGACGAAGCCGATGAGGCAGCCAAGCCCGATAACGAAGAAGATCGCTGCGACAGTCACACTTACCAGCCTCCGCATGCCGAACGGTGCCAGGATACTCGCGGATGTGGTCAGGGCTCCTGTCGGTTCGCTTGACCTCGTTTAGCTGGGGTACTGTCGGGGCTGGCTAGCGTAGCTCCGGCCGCTGGGGGTGGTCCATTCCCGGAAGGCGGGGGCGATCTGCCGGACGTGCCAGTTGTTCTTCTGCTTTATCTGGTGGTCGTGTTCATCGACCATCGCGCCGTTGCACATGCAGGTAATGCCACCTTCTTCAAATGGCTGAGCGTGCTCATAGTCGCATTTAGCGGCGGGGCGGGCGCAGCCGGGCCTGGCACAGGTACCGTCGCGGACTTCCGTTAGGTGGCGGAGCAGGCCGCTGGGGTCATGCTGTGCGGTGCGGTACCGGTGGTCGCAGTCGAAGAGGGCGACGGGATAGAGGGTGAAGTCCCGGGCCTGGCCGGCGGGGAGGCTGATCCGGACGGTGCCGGCATTGCCCGCTTTGGCCCGGTTGCTCCTGGGGTCCGGAGGCGGACATCCGTGCGTTGTAACCCAGCCTTGGTCGTTTACCAGTGAAAGGTGGAATTCGGTCTGGTTCCCGGCCGCTGTGGCGGTGGCGGTGGCGAGCTGGCGGACCATGGCGGGGTCGATGGCACCCAGCCCGGCCGCTTCGCCCGGATTGTCCGCCAGGCCGAGGACGGTCAGAAGGGGCAGGATCCATTCCGGGGCGGTCAAGTGGACCCGCTTCGGTGCGGCACGGGTCGCAGGGGCGTCGTCGCCGAGGGGGTTCATGCCGGTCAGTTTGTCGGTGAAGGCCTGCGTCCGAAGCCGGTCCATGCCGCCGGTCATGCCCGCCTTCCGGTAGGCTTCGGCGCGTTCCTGGATGGCCGCCTCGGCGTCCATCGCATCGGCCGGGTTGAGGCCGCAGGCCTGGATGGCCATGGTGCCCTCGGTTTCTCGCCAGGACGCGACCCTCGCATTCCGCTCCGATTCCGTACGACGCTTTTCCGCCGCGTCGGGGTCGGCCGCGATGCTGGCCCGCTCGATCAGTTTCCTGAGCTCACCGGGGGTCTTCCCGGCGAAGGAGCCGTCGGCCTGCATCAGCGCCAGTTTCTCAGCGTGCCAGGCCGCCTCGTTGGCTAGCGGCCCGGTGACGTCCGCCATGACGCTCGCTTTCACATAGTCGACCTCCCCGCTGTCGAGCGCGGCGGTGGCGGTCAGCCGGGTCGCCAGCGCGATCGCGAGGTTCACGAGCTTGTCGGTGGCCGGCTTGGACATCCCCAGCGCCATCGCGATCTCTTCGGTGACGCTTTCCTCACAGCCGACCGGCACCTCGGGTGCGATGTCCGCCGGGCCGGTGACGGAGCCGAGTGCCGGGATGCCCCGGCGCCGCACGAGTTCGGTGATTTCCGGCCAGTTTCTGGGAGCAAGCCCAAGATTCGATCGCCGCCCACCGGCTCAGCGCACCGGTGAGCTGGTCATCATTCAGGCCTCGGTACCGGCGGTCGGCTCCGGCCGCCTGGTTCAGGATCTGCGCCAGCTCCGCTGACGGACGTGCGGTGTCCAGCGCCCCGCCGTGGGAGAGTCCGCTGTAGTCTGCCATGTGCCCTGTTCCCCCGTTTCCCGGTCGGGGTCCCGGTGCCGGCGCAGCCGGGTCCCCGGTCTTCGTCCTTTTATTCGAATGATATCATGGATGTGTTGAAATCGAATACCTGATTTATTCCGGGCCCACATGTGCACTAATCCTGATATGTCGCCGCTACTTCTACGGGCGAAAAGGGACAATCCGGTCCGGTGGGTTGGCGACGGGATGTGCCCAGCGTCGTCTTGTGACTATGGCGATACGGAGGCGGTAACGAATGCGCACGAGCCGCCACATCGCGACCGGCCTGGTATCCCATCGTCATCGCGATGCCGAGGGTGGCGCCGGGACCCGGGTATCCCTCGCCGGTCCAGAAGGCCGAAGCGTTGCCGGCCGCTTACAGGCCGCGGATCGGCTGCCCGTCCTCGCGGAGCACACGTCGGTGCGTGTCGGTGATCGGACCGCCCTTGGTGCCGATTGTGCCCGGCAGGACCGGGATCGCGTAGTAGGGCGGCTGGCCGACCGGCCCGAGATTGGGATTGGGCTGCGTGCCGGAGTCGCCCATGTAGCATTCGTAGGCCACCGCTCCCACTCGCCATGGGTAAGCGGCAGGTAACCCGGGCGGCCGCCGCACCCGGCCGCTGAGCTCGCGGGACATGACCGGCACTATGTTCAGCACCCGGCCACCCCGCGACGCTCCCGGCAGGGCGGGTGGTAGTCGGGATAGCTTGCACACGGCATAAACCGCAGCGCGGAATGGCGCTGCACGAACTCGGCCATCTCGGGCGCCGCCGCGAGGAACGCCTCGATCATCCGCGGGTGGCGGTCCCCGTAGACCGCCATCAGGCAGTCCCTCGCCACCAGGTCACCGGCTGCGGGAATCCACACGCGGCCAAACGACAAAGCCGTGCTGCCGCCGAGTTCGTCCGCGCATTCGGCCACGGTGACGCGGGCACCCGAGCGGCGGTCAGCGCCGCAGTGAGCCCGGCCGCGCCGCTGCCGGCCACCAGGACATGGGTCCCGGCGGCCGAGTGCGCGGAGAGTGGCATAAACCTCGGCGTCTCAGTGCATAACCGGCTGAAGCCCTGGCAGAACGGCTTCATGCCCATCGCGCTCTCCATGCCGCCGAGCAGCATCTGCTGGAAGTACTGCGCGCCGGGGAACGCGGACGGCGATTCCCAGTCGCCCGCGTCGTGGCCGAGCGTGGTCAGCCACGCCTTGCCGCCGTCGTAGTACTGGCACCAGGTGACCGGGTGGAACGGGCCCATGCCCGGGTCACCGTAGTAGCCGCGCTGGCCCTGGGCCAGCGTCCGGTCGTCGACCGCGGCGAGGAAGCGCACGCCCTGCGGGGCGGGCACCAGGTTGTACCACTCGTCCTCGCCGGTCCATGTCCTGGGCAGGCTCGCCGTCGATGCGTCGGATGGATCGAGCACGTCAACGGTCCCGGTCTGCAAGGCGGCGTGGTCGTACAGTTCCGCGCCGCCGAGCAGGCCGCGGAACCAGTCCCAGTTGTAGTCGGTGCCGAAGGCGTTGTGCACGCCGACAAACGCCCCGCCGCCCTCGGTGTAGATCCGCAGCGACGTCTGCCCGGCGTCATCCAGGACGGTCCCGGGAGGTGAAGAACAAGATCGCGTTGTACTTGAACAAGACCGCCGGCGAGGCGAAGACCGACGGGTCCTCGGTCCAGTCCACCGCGAAGCCGCTCTGCTTGCCCATCGATATCAGCGCGTTCTGCACGACGTTCGCCGCGGTTAGCGGCGGATCGAGCCCCGGTCCGAGCTTCGGCCCGAGGTCCGCGTGCCGCGGTCCTGCCGTGTTGTGTAGACGAGGAGCCGGTACCCGGTCGTGGCGGGATCGAAATTGCCCCAGTCGTGATAGCACGCCGGGTCAACACCGTGGCACACCTGCGGCTCGGGAAACGAGCCGAGGTTCGTGTACCCGTTGGTGGTGTAGCCGGTACCGTCCGCCGTAGCCCGCGGTGCCGCGGTCACCGCGTCGGCGCCGAAGGCCAGCGCGGTCGGGGCGAGGAACGCGACGCCGGTGGCGAACAGTGCCCGTCGCCTCTGCATGCCGACCTCCAGCTGACCTGGCCGACCCAGCCGTTCCCGGGCGGCGAGCCGTTCGTGCCAGAGCAGTTCCCCAGCTACCGCGACGCGACGCGACCCGTGCCGTTCTATCCGGCGGGACCGATCTTCACCCCGGCGTGGGACCGGCCGACGATCATATTCCCGGGAGCGGTCGGCGGCGGCAACTGGGCCTACGACTCGTTCAGCCTGGATACCGGATACGTCTACGTCGGTTACAGCCTGATCGACACCGACTACGCCAACGCCCGCGGCGGGCTGGGCAGCACCCCGCGGCCGTACGGTGAGTACATGGCGGGCGGCCTGGCCGCGGTTGACCCGCGCACCAGCACGGTGGTGTGGCGGAAGCCGAACAAGTGGTGGCTCTCCCTGGGAACCGGCGTCCTCAGCACCGCGGGGCGGCTGCTGTTCCAGGGCCGACCGGACGGCACGCTGGTCGTCATGGACGACGCGACCGGAGAGGAACTGTGGAGCTGGCAGTGCGGCGCCAGCGCTAATACCTCCCCGATTGCCTATGAGGTGGACGGGGAGCAGTACGTGGCGATCTTCGCCGGCGGAGAATGGGAACCGGTCGGGCCGCCACGCCCTACGGCGACAACCTGTGGGCGTTCAAGCTGGATGGAACCGTTCCCCCGGCTCCGGTGCCCGCCCCGCCGCCCAGCCGTAACCCGATCACCACGCCGCCGGTTCCCGGTGCCACCGCCAGCAACACCGTCACGCTCGGGCGGATCTGGAACCCCGCCACGAGCGCCCCCGGCGGCACCGAGAACACGGTCTCGCCGAACGCGATGGCCCCCCAGGTCCTCACCGTCGCCGCCGGGACGACGGTCACGTTCGTCAACCCGGCCAGCAACACCTACCACCACGGCGCCGCATCGTTCTTCGACAACGAGTTCGACACCGGAACCCTAGCGCCGGGGCAGTCGGCCACGCACACCTTCGGCACGGCGGGCGAGTACTTCTACAACGATCCAGCCTCCCCACAGAGCACTGGCCAGATCATCGTCCAGTGACTGGGTCAGGTGCGCGAGGTGCCGACCGGATGATTGTGGCAGCGACCCGGTTACAACCGGGTGAGTGTCACACTCATCCGGTAACGGAGGCGCGGTCGTTGGGGTAATTCGGACTATTGGGCCATCCTCGGATGTGACGTTCCGGTCCTATGTTGATTCGCCGATCATGGATTCGGAGGTTTGCCGGATATGATCCGTTATATGGACCGCGCATCCGATGGCAGCGCGGAAGATTGGGGCCTCGTGGAAACAAAGGGGTCGCTTTCCGGCGCCTTTTCTTCCGCCGAGCTCCTATTTTCCGCAAGATGGCGAGCTTCCACGTCCGCTATATGACGATACGCGTAGTTCGCCAGACCGACCAGCGCATTCCAGCGAAGGCGGTATGGTCGGCCGCCGGTGATGCCCATGCCGGCCTGCTCCCGGTGACCGGGCGTCACGATCGTGCAGTTGCGGACAACGAGGTCAAAGCGCTGCTCGGTCACCTTGGCATCTTGTCACCTTGGCATCTTGTCACCTTGGCATCTTGTCATTTTTGGCATTTTTGGCGCACCGCTAGCGCAAGTGCCGCTGGCCCGCGGCCGGTTCTGCCGCCCGCAGTTCCGCGGGCTCACGGGATTCTGCTGCTTAGGATGGTTTCATGAGCAGCAGCATGGCCAGGGCCACGTTCACCCGGATGCGGGATGGCACTGCTGAGGAGTACGCCCTCATCCACACGCGCGAGGTAGCGTACAACCGCACTCTGCACCTGCGGGTGCTGGACGCGGTGCGGGCACTGGGGGCGGCGGAGCCGGATCCCGGGTACGCGGTCAGCCGGCTTGAGCATAGCCTGCAGTCCGCTACCCGCGCGGAGCGGGACGGCCGGACCGTCGACTACGTGGTGGGCGCGCTGATCCACGACATCGGCGACGGCCTGGCCCCGTACTCACACGGCAGCTACGCGGCAGCGGTGCTGCGCCCGTTCGTCTCCGAGGAGCTGTGCTGGATCGTCTCCCACCACCCGCTGTTCCAGCTGCACTACTACGGCGCTCAGACCGGGGACGACGTCAACGCCCGGGAGGCATACCGAGGGCACCCCTGGTTCGACGCCACGGTCGAGTTCTGCGAGCGCTATGACGAGAACTGCTTCGACCCGGGCTACGACTGGATGCCCCTTGAGTATTTCGCCCCGGCGGTCGAGGAGATTTTCTCCCGCGAACCGACCTTCCGCTAACCCAGCCCCGCCTCCACGCGGTCGAGGTAGCGGTTCGGCTCGGTATCGCGATCGCCGCCAAGGCCCGCGCACTTTCCGCCGCCGGGTTGCCGGCGCCGCGGGTTGTGCTGGTTGATCGTGGCGAGGTCGCGGGGAATTGGAGCGGGCGCCAGGGATACACCAGCGGCCTGCTGCCGCTGGGGACGCCGCCGGAGAAGGATGTCGGCTATCCGTATGCTGCGAGCTGGGGCGATGCCTCTGCTGATGTGGTCGCGGCGATGGCGGGGTACGGCTGGCAGCGCCACCTGATAGGCACGGCGCCTACAGCGACTGGATCGACCGCGGCCGGGTGCGGCCGACACATCGCCAGTGGAGCGCCTACCTGCGTGAAGTCGCCGAGGCGGCGGAGGCGGAAATTGTCTGCGATGCCGTGACCGGCCTAAATCCGGGGTGGTGCCGGATGGAGCAAGATTCCCGGGATCGGGTGAGAGAGGCTAGATAAGCCCTACGCCGGGAGGCGCGCATGGATGGCGCGGATCAGGTGGCGCCCAGATGCCCGGTCGCGCCGGCCTGCGATGACGCGGCGCTGATCGCCGAGTCACTGCGGATGCCGGAGCGATTCGGGGTGCTGTTCGACCGGCATGCGCCGGCCATTCACCGGTACGCCGTACGACGGCTCGGACCGGACATGGCCGACGACATCGTCGCGGACACGTTTCTCGCCGCGTTCCGGCGGCGGCATCGTTATGACCCGGCGCAAGCCGACGCGTGCCCGTGGCTGTTCGGCATCGCGACCAGGCTGATCGGCCGGCACAGGCGCGACGAGGTCAGGTTCTTCCGCGCGATCGGCCGCACCGGGCTAGACCCGGCCACCGAGCCGGTCGCCGACCTCGCCACCGACCGGGCCGCCGCATCGGCCGTCCGGCGTCAGCTGGCCGATGCGATCGCCGGGCTGTCCCGGGCGCACCGCGATGTGCTGTTGCTCACCGCCAGCGGGCTCGGCTACGAGGAGGTCGCCGGAGCGCTGGGCATCCCCATCGGCACTGTGTCGTCCCGGCTGGTACGGGCCCGCGCCAAGGTACGGGTGAGCCTCGGGGGCAGCGATCCGACGAAGCCGGGATGGGGGCCAGACGGTGAGTGACCTGCGGTTGATCGAGGAGATGTGCGCGGCGGTCCCCGCACCGGACGCGGAGCGGCTCGCCGCCTTGCGTGCGCGTGTGATGGAGGAGGCGCTGCCCGGTCCCCATCGTGTCCTACGTGGGGATGTGTGGCGTGGTCTCAGGCGCGTGGCCCGCTGGCCCCGGCTGGGGCTGACGCTGGCGGGCGGCGTCGCGGCCATTCTGGCCGTGGTGCTCGTGCTCGCTCTCGGCGGCGGCGCGGTGGCCCCGCCGGCCAGCGCGGCCGAGCTGCTCAGCCGGGCGGCGGGGGCCGTCCTGGCCCAGCCGGCGCCGGCGGACCGGCAGCTCATCTACTCCGACACGACGTTCTACTACGCGACTTACGCCGGCCACAGCAGCAGGCCCGCCGGTCACGTCCTGGTCCGGCAGCAGGAATGGCAGTCACCGGTCAGCACGGACGCCTTCTACCGTGCGAGCCCGTGCTACATCGACGGTACCCCGGGCGATGTGCCAGGCAAGGCCGCCGCTTGCAATTTCCAGGGTGGCTACGCACCCGGTGCCACCGCGTACAGCACGTACGCCGGGCTGCGCACGCTGCCCACGTCGGCCGGCCCGCTGCTCAGCTACCTGGCCACGCTGCCCGGCCCCGACGGCGTCAGCCAGGCCGAGCGGCGGTGGTCGGCCGCCAACCTGGTCGCCCAGCTCAACCCGGTGCTGCCGCCGGGGTTCGGGGCTGCGCTGTTCCGGGCCCTGGCGCGGATCCCGGGTACGGTCCTGCTGCCGCATGCCAGCGACGCGGCGGGAGCGCGCGGTATCGGCATCGCCAGGACTGGGTCAGGGATGACCGAGGAGCTGCTCTTCGACCCGGTCAGCTACCAGCTCATCGGACAGCAAACGACCGTACTGGCACGCCAGGGCTCGGCCGCCTACGTCTCGGTGGCCAGCGTCCTGCACCAGTACAAGTTCAGCAGGACCGGTCCGGGGGCGGGCTCAGCAACCGGTGGCTCGTACGTCTACACCAGCACCCGCGTCGTGAGCCTGCTGCCATCCGTCCGCGGCGATCATCTGGCCCGGTGGACGACCTACCGTGGCTCGCAGGAGATGTGGCAGTCCGCGGATGGCAGCTGGCCGGGTGTCTTCCGCATCAGCCCGTGCCATCCCGGTGCCAGCTGCGAGCTGGTGATCCCGCCGGGAACCGGGACCGCCGAGCTACCGAGTTACACGGCCCTGACAGCACTCCCGCTGGATCCCCGCAGGCTTGCCTCCTACCTGCTGCGGTCCAGCGCGTGCTCGTCCGCCATGAGCGCGGCCAGCAGGGAATGGGCCGCGGTATCGCTCATGCTCGGCGGGGAGCAGGCACTGCCGCCGGGCCTGAGCACGGCCCTGTTCCGTGTCGCGGCGGCTATCCCCGGGGCGGTCGTACTGCCCGATGTCAGGGACGCGGCCGGAGGCGGTGGCATCGCGGTGGTCAGGAACGAGACACCAGCGCTGCGGATGGAGCTGATCTTCACGCCGGGCACGCACCAGTTCATCGGGGTGCAGGAGATCCTGACCCGCTCGTTTGACGGGGCGCGCGCCGGTACGGTGTGGGCGGCCAGCGCGCTCACCGGCACGAAGATCGTGAACTCCGCCCCCGTCAGCGCCCCCGGCGGATCGTACGATCCGCCGTCGTGCAGCTACTCACCGGGGTTCTTCGCATCCTCCTCATCATCATCCAGTCCGTCCGCGTCCAGCTCGCCGGTCTCAGGCTCATCCTCCTCGGAGGCTGCACCCTAGCGGCGGTATCGACGGCGGCCCGGTCCAACGGGGGCCCGGACCGCCGTCGACAGCCTGGCCCTGCCCGGCCAGCGTCAGAACCGGAAGCGAGTCAGGCCGCCCGGCTCCTTCGCCAAGGTCACGACCGCCGAGCGTGGCTCGATGCGATACACGTTCCACGGCGGCGGTCCTTGCGACGGTGCGTTGAAGGGGGCCGTGATGCCCGACCCGCTGTCGTCGGGTTCGGCCGGCCAGCCGTTGTCCGCCCATGCCTTCGCGATACGCGCCACTGCGCCCGGCTCAGTCACTCGCGCAGCGTCACCCTCGATTACGACGTCCGCGTCGCGGACCGACACCGCGATCGAACACCGCGGATCGCGCGCGACATTGCGCCCCTTCCGCGTGCCCGCGCCCGTCTGGAACCAGAACGCGCCGTCCAGCCACAGGGCACCGACCGCCGGTCACGTGCGGGCTACCGTCCTCGTTGACGGTGGACAGCCAGGTCGTGCGGGAGTTCACCGCGTCAGGAGCTGGCGCCGACCCCGCATCGAGCTTCTCAGCGACCGCGGCCCAATCCACCGGCGGCAGCCCATCCGCCTTACCCAGATTAGTGATCTCCATAAGGCATCCCTTCATCGTTCAGCGGACATCCTGGCTAACACCGTGTCATAGATGGAACGCGGGACGATCGCGAAAGTCATCGCGCATACGCGCATCACGAGCCGTCCGCGCGCGGTGGTGGCCATGCCTGGACACTGGTTGAGGACTGCCAGGCGGCAATCCGCCGTCGGCCGGCTCACTCTGGGAGGCTGCACATGGATTCTGCCGTCGTCGGATTATCGGCACCTTGCTGGGAGTTTTGGTTGGCGCGGCTGCTCAGCAGATGCAAGCATCGCGTAACGCAAATGGCAGCAAGCCGACCTGCTCAGGACCGCGAAGCGAGGCATCTACGCCGAGTACCTGAGATCGATCAGCGCAAGTTACGCCCAGGCGATGTCGGGCCACAGGAGTCGCTCGGACGACGCGCGCCTCCTGGCCGTGACGGCCTAGATCGAAGTCCTCTCCAGCGAGCGCTGGCCAACTATCGTGCTCCGTTGGCCAACTATCTGTCCTGTGACAGGCATCTCGGCCCGGTGGGGTGGCCGTGACCTGGGCGGGCCTTTTAGTGGCAGAGGGCGGATCTGCGGGCTGCCATCCAAGTTAGCCCGGCGATGGTTCCGGGGCTGGTTTGTCCTTGATTCCGGCCCGGCGTAGTCGTGGTGATCTCGGGAGGGCAGGCATCTGGCGCTGCAGCGCTGCTTCCAGGTCGCCTGGTCCTGAATCACTGTCGTGACAGTCTGGGGATCTCGCTGCCCTGCCCCTGCGGGGCGGTAATGTCCGGGTGCGGTAGTCCGGGAGCGCTTGGCACGTACGCGCCGCCGGGGCGACAATGCGGGGATGGCTCGTGATGACAGCGGGAACCGGTTGCTGCTGCTGCGGCTGGCCTGGATGCCCCTTCTGGACGGCACCAGGCCCTCGGGGGCGCTGGAGTGGGTGTCCCCGGTCGCTCCCGTTGTTACCCAGGCTGCTGTCGGGGCCGGGCACTGGGCCGCCGGACGCCGGCAGCGGGCCATGGCGGCATGGGCTAGCGCTGCTGGGTTCGGGCTGGTGGCGTGGGGCCTTGGCACCGAAGCGCCGACCCAGGCCGAGGCGCAACGGCACATCGAGCAGGAGAAGGACCTGATGCGCAAGCATGGCATACAGGTGCCGGCTACCGCCGGGACGCGATCACCCGCGGTCAGCCAGCTATCGCCGCGCGCTCCCCGGTACGGCCTTGCTGTCGAGGTCGCGGGGATGGTCCTCCGCGTGCGGTCGGGCCTCCGCAATCCGCGGCGGCTGACGGTGAACGTGATCGCCGGCGAAGCCCTGATGGCCGTGTTCTGGGTCCTGCGGATACCACGGGCCGTGCAGCGGCGCAGGCCGAGGATCGCCGTCGGCTCAGGCCTGGTTGTCGCCGGAGCGGTAGCCCGGCTGCGGGCAGCATCTGCTGAACCGCTCCGGTAGCAGCAGAATCCGGAACGGGCCACCTCTAATGGCAAAACCGGCGAACGGGCCGCATTGAATGGCAGAGGGCCGACTTGCGTGTCACGGGACACTATCGTGCTCCGTTGGCCAACTATCGTGCTCCGTCACACCGATGATGAGCGATCAGCGTCAATGAGCACTTGTCATCACTTTGAGGAAGGAGATGGCCTCGCAGAACCGTCATGTTCCTCGACGTGCTGGTTGAGCGGATTGACCTGGTCAGGCTCTCGTAGAGTCGTCTGGTGCCGATGCGCTTGATAGGGTGGCTCGCTGCCGTCTTGGCGATGCTGATCACGCTGACGCTGGTCGTCGGCGAGCTCGCGGATGCCGGGCAGCGACGCTGGTGGGCGGCCCGCCCGCTTACGACCGACACAGTGGCGGGGCTGCTGGTGCTGCTGATCACGGTCCTGGTCGTGAACCAGCTGCTGAACAGGCGGCAGGCCAGGCAACGCGGCCATGCGGTCGCGGCGCAGGCTGCCATCGTGGCGGCCCAGGCCACTCGAGCGGCCAGGGCTGTGTCGTCGGTGATCGGCGGATCCGGCGACCGAGGCGCCGCGTCTGATGGTTTCCGGACGTACATGATGATGCTGCTCATCGGTGCGCCTGTGCTCATCGGCGACCCGGTCGCACGGCGCTTCCTGGAGCAGGCCCAGTACCTCGGCGGAGTATTGGCACGGACGCTCGCGGCAGTAGACAGGTCCCCGGAGGGCGCGGCCATGCCGGGCCACGGGCTGGATGAGGCCATCCAGCAGCTGCAGAGCGCCGCGGCGCCGCTTCTTCAGCTGCTCAGTCCCGAGACGCGCGATTCCATCCATCGGATCGGCCAGACCCTCGAAGAGTAGGGCCGCGTGTGCGGCCGGCCCGCTCGATGGCCGGCCCGGCGCCCTGCGGATGACTACGATTTCCTGAGCCGAAATTAATTTCGGCTCAGGAAACTGGCCTCGGACAAACGGCACGCCTCCGGCTGGACCCGCGCCGGATCTACGAGGCGGACCGGGCAAACATAACCGGTCGCTAGTCAGCGGGATCCGGTCCGGACTTCCCGGCCGCTACTCGGGCCTGTACGGCGTGCCGGGGCCGGGCCGCAGGGCGATCAGGAGCGGCTTGGTCAGGATGGTCATCTCGAGCGGCGTTCGCGGGCATCCGCGCTGCAGCCAGTCGATGGCCACGCCGATGAGCGCACCGGCGACGAACGCCGCGGGCACGTCGAGCGAGAAGTCGGACGGGCCGGCGGTGTCCGGCGGCGGGGTGTCGCCGACGGGGGCCAGGCGCCCGGAGTAGTGGGCGGCTGCGGTGGTGCGGCGGCGTACGTGCTCGATGACGCGGGCGCTTCCGGTGGGGCCCAGGAGGCTGCGGTACAGACCCGCGTGCTCGGCGAAATGGGCGAAGAAGCCCGTCAGCGAGGGGTCCGGGTCCTCCGGGGGACCAGCGGGAGCGGTGTCGAGGGCATGGACGTACCTGAACATGTCGTCGAGCATCGAGGTGCAGGCGGCCTCGGCCAGTTCGTGCACGTCCCGGTAGTGGTCGTAGAACGTGGAGCGGCTCACGTCGGCCCGGTCGGCGACGTCGGCGACGTTGATCTGCGAGAGATCCTGTTCCTGGACCAGGTCGATGAGGGCGCGCTGCAGGGTCGCCTGGGTGCGCCGCACGCGCCGGTCGACCGGCGGGGCGCTGCTGCTCTTCCTGGTCATCGCCATGGTCCTGAGCTTACCTTCTCTTACATGCGCATGAAAACAAACACTCATAGATTTTCGTCCGCTAGTTGTAAAACCTACATTCGTAGGGTAACGTCGGCGCGTATCGGCAAGCCGGTCAGCTCGGCGGCCATGGAGGCCCTGATCGATCAGCCGGGGCCGATCGAGGTCAGGACCGTCGGCGCGGACTGGGAAGCCAACCTCTCGGGACTGCTCAACATCAAAGACCCGAAAGCGGTTCAGGCGGGGCTCACCAAGCGCAAGGAGCCGATCCAGATCTACACCCACGTCGTGCGGCATCCCACGCAGGGCTTCTTCCTGGTCGACACGGGCGTCTCACGACGGTTCGTGAAAGACCCCGCCGGAGCGGGGGTCGGATGGGTGCTCAGAAAATACGGGGGCATCGAAAAGATGCGGCCTCAGCAGAGCACCGCGGAGATCATCGAAGCGGAAGGAGTTCCTCTGAAGGGGGTCTTCATGACCCACATCCACCTCGATCACGTCTCCGGATTCCCGGACATCCCCAAGGATGTCCCGGTCTACACCGGCGCCCATGAGGCGCAGGCAAGGCTCTTCCTGAACCTGATCGCCCAGGGAACGAACAACCACCTCCTGGACGGCAGGCCCGCGCTCCAGGAACTTCAGTTCACGAACGACCCGGACGGGAGATTCGACGGGGTAAACGACGTCTTCGGCGACGGCTCGTTCTTCGCGATCCTGACCCCGGGGCATACCGCCGAACGGCGTCGAGCCCGGAACCTTCCTGGCCGAGCGGGAACCCAGCCGCAACAGTCTGCGCGCCTTGACGGCGCTGAGCCAACGGCACCCGAACATGGTCGTGAAACTGGGTCACCAGCCCTGAGCCCGGGGACGTGTCGTAGTCGAAGCCGGCGGCGGGCCTGGCAGACTAAAGGCATTGGCCCCTCCTAGTCGTCATCATCTGTCAGCTCATTGTGCGCTGGCCTGCCGGATTCAGTCGCGGAGCTGTCTGAGGATGCGGGCCAGTTCGGCGCGGTCGGCGGAGCTGAGGCGTCCGAAGACGCGGCCGGCTTCGGTCCCGCGGGCGGCGCGGATCTCGGTCAGGATGGTGGCGCCGTGCTCGGTTACCTCGATCAGGGTGGCGCGGCGGTCGGCCGGATCGGCGCGCCGCCGGACCAGGTCGCGGGCCTGAAGCGCGTCCGCCACCTCGGTGGCGGTGCGCGGAGCGATCCGCAGGTGATCGGAGAGCTCGGACAGCCGCATCGTGCCGTGCCGGGTCAGCGTGCGCAGGGCGCGCAGGTGGCCCGGGGTGATGTCCCACGGCGCGAGCGTCTCGGCTGACTTCTCGCGGAGCTCGCGCGCGACGGCCCCCAGGGCGTCGGCCAGGGACTCATCGTCGGCCGGGTCGGCAGGCCGGGCCGTTTCGGCAGGTCCGGAGGTCACGGGAATATCCTACCAGGGCTTAGCGCTGTAGCCTCATATTGAGGTAGCCTCACAAATGAGGTTCACAGCGAAAGGAACAAGCTCTTGGCATCCCCTCACACGAACCGGGATATCCCGGGCCGCGGCGCGGCCACTGTCACCGCCGCGGAAAAAGCGCAGGCCCACGAGGTGTCACTGCGCCGCATCGGGCGGCTGTTCCGCCCCTACCGGTGGCAGCTGGCCATCGTCACCGCCGTCATCGGAGCGTCCTCACTGGCCGGGCTGGCCTCGCCGTTCCTGCTCCGCGCGGTCATCGACACCGCTCTACCAGAACGGAACGTACGGTTGCTGACCTGGCTGGTGGTCGCGATGGTCGCGGTGGCCGCCGTCACTTCGGCGTTCGGCGTCATCCAGACCTGGATCAGCACCAAGGTCGGCCAGCACGTCATGCACGAGCTGCGCACCAGCGTCTTCACCCACCTGCAGCGGCAGTCGATCGCCTTCTTCACCCGCACCCGCACCGGCGAGGTGCAATCCCGTATCCAGAATGACATCGGCGGCATGGAGTCCGTGGTGACCTCGACCGCGACCTCGATCGCCTCCAACCTCACCACCGCGGTGGCCACAGCCGTCGCCATGGTCGCGCTGTCGTGGCGACTGTCGCTCATCTCGCTCATGGTCATGCCGCCCGCCATCTTCGTGACCCGCAAGGTCGCCAGGATGCGCCGCGCCATCACCACCCGGCAGCAGCGCGAGCTCGCCGACCTCAACGTGACCATCGAAGAGGGACTCTCGGTCAACGGCGTCCAGCTGGCCAAGACGATGGGCACCGGCCCGGCCCTGGTGCGCCGGTTCACCGACTCCTCAGCCCGGCTGATCGACCTGGAGCTCCGCTCCCAGCTCGCCGGACGCTGGCGGATGGCCTCACTCAGCGTCATCTTCGCCGCGATCCCCGCGATCATCTACCTCGCCGCCGGCCTGCCGGTCACCGCGGGGACCGTCAGCATCGGCACCCTGATCGCCTTCACCACCCTGCAGAACGGCTTGTTCCGGCCCATCACCGGCCTGCTGTCCACCAGCGTCTCGGTGATCAGCTCGCTGGCCCTGTTCGCCCGGATCTTCGAGTACCTCGACCTGCCGGCCGAGGTCGGTGAGCCGACCCGCCCGGTGCGCGTCGAACCAGCTCAGATCGCCGGCCACATCCGTTTTGATAATGTCGGTCTCACCTACCCCGGCGCTGACCGCCCCGCCCTGGCCGGCATCGACCTGGACATCCCGGCCGGCAGCACGCTCGCGCTGGTCGGCGAGACCGGCTCGGGCAAGACCACCCTCGGCTCGCTTATCGCGCGCCTCTACGATCCCAGCCACGGCACCGTCCGCATCGACGGCACCGACATCCGCGACATGCGGCTGGCCGATCTGGCCGCCATCGTCGGCGTAGTCAGCCAGGAGACCTACCTCCTGCACACCACCGTGCGAGAGAACCTGCGCTACGCCAAACCCGGCGCCACCGACGCCGAGATCGAGGACGCCGCCCGCGCCGCACAGATCCACGACCTGATCGCCAGCCTGCCCGACGGCTACGACACCATGGTCGGATCCCGCGGCCACCGCTTCTCCGGCGGGGAAAAGCAGCGCATCGCCATCGCCCGGACCCTGCTGCGTGACCCGCGCGTCCTCGTCCTCGACGAGGCCACCAGCGCCCTGGACACCGAAACCGAACGGGCCGTCCAGCAGGCGTTCGACAAGCTGGCCAAGGGCCGCACCACCATCATCATCGCCCACCGCCTGTCCACCGTCCGCGATGCCGACCAGATCGTCGTGCTCGACCACGGCCGGATCGCCGAGACGGGCGACCACACCAGCCTGCTAGCCGGCCAGGGGCGCTACGCCGAACTAGCCGCGTGACCTCACAGGACCCAGCACCACACCCGCCGCCCCGGCGGCCCGCCTCCGCCTGGAGGCGTAATACCCGGCACCACGGTAGTACCACGGCCGGATCCCGCAATTCGGCTGCAAGGCCGATGGCAGCGCCAGCGCAGATCCCTACCGTCAATTACATGACCGCGAACTGTGCCGCCGCCCCGCCGTACCGGTCAGCGGACCACGTCGCGTTGCTGGCGGTCCGGCCATGACCGCCCTCAGCGTCGCGGCAAAGTCATCGCCGTCCGGCGTCCGGCCCAGTGCCGTCTGGCCCAGCTGGCCAGCAGCCGGGCGGCCAGGCCCGGCACTGGCCTGGTGGCGCAGGCAATGGCATGACCGGCGATGGTGGCTGGCCGCCGCGCTAACCGCGGGCGGCGCGGGACTGATCCCGTGGCTGGTGCTGGCCACCTGTGTGCCGGCCATCACGCGCGCGTGGGACTGGTCGGCTGCATGGACCGGGCTGGACAGCTTCGAGGCGCTGGGGCTACTCAGCACCGGGCTGCTACTGCTCCGAAGGGACGCCCGGTACCGGCTGGCCGCGGCTGCCACCGCGGTTTTGCTGTTGACCGACGCCTGCTTCGACATCACCACCTCCGTACCGGGCGCCGGCCGGGTGCTCGCCATCACGATGGCCACATGTCTGGAACTCCCCGTGTCTGTCACGTGCGCGGCCCTTGCCGCGCACCGGAGCTGATGCTCTCGACCGGCCGGCTGAGGCGGCAGACAAGATGCAGTCACCTTTCGGATACCTGGCTGCTGCCAGGCAGACCAGAGTGGATGCCAAAGCTGCTGAAGGAGACACCGCCATGCCCATGATCGACGTCTACGCGACGGCCGGGACGTTCCCCGACAAGCACAAGCTCGCGGCCGACCTGGCAACCGCCGTCATGACTATCGAGCAGGTACCGGACATCCCGATGTTCCGGCAGAACAGCAGCATCGCGGCCGAGAATCCTACGGCTGGAGCGCCGGTCAGGTAGTGGGGCTGGACCCGCTGGCCGTGCAGCTTTGTCCCTTCCCCGGATTCGCTGGGCAGGTTTTCGTGGATGATCCGGGCTTCGTGGTTAGTTTGGTGCACCATAGGACCCTGTTGGCTTATCCAGGGCGCTAGGGCGCCTGGGAAAGCGGGCCGGGGTGGATGCTTAGGGGATGGTTGGCGCAACGTACCCCTTCGATATCCCAGGTGACTGTGAGCTGTGCGGTTAATGTGACGAAAGTTTCGGCTCTGGGCGGTCGGCCGGGCCAAGTCTGCGCGCGCCGACTTCCAGAGAGCCCGCGAATTAGCCAACGGG
>JAFARZ010000387.1 GCA_019245115.1 Streptosporangiaceae bacterium
GGTGGCGGCGCTGCCGCTGATGAGCGGCGGCGGGTCCGTGGTGGGCCTGGACTTCGACGCCAGCGTGGCCTGGCCGGGTTACGACTGGATGGGGGTGGCCAAGGCCGGCCTGGAGTCCTGCGCCCGGTACCTGGCCCGCGACCTGGGTCAGCAGAAGGTGCGGGTCAACCTGGTGGCGGCCGGCCCGCTGCGCACCATGGCCGCGAAGTCCATCCCCGGGTTCGACCGGTTCGAGGACGTGTGGGGCAGCCGGGCGCCACTCGGCTGGAACATCACCGACCCGGAACCGACCGCGCGGGCCTGCGTGGCGCTGCTCTCCGACTGGTTCCCCGCCACCACCGGCGAGATCGTCCACGTCGACGGCGGCGTGCACGCGGTGGGTGCCTGATGCCTGGCGCCGCAGGCGGCAAAGCCAGCACCGAGTACGTCCTCACCCTCTCCTGCCCGGACCGGGTCGGGATCGTCCACGCGGTCGCGGCCTACCTGCACGAGGCGGGCTGCAACGTGCTGGACAGCCAGCAGTTCGGCGACCGGATCGCCGGGCAGTTCTTCATGCGGGTGCACGTCGAGACCGTGCCCGGCGCGGCCGCGACCTACGACTCCCTGTACGGCGGCTTCGCCCCGGTGGCGGCCGAGTTCGGCATGGACTGGGAACTGCACGACACCGCCGTCCAGCCGAGGGCGCTGATCATGGTGTCCAAGGCCGGGCACTGCCTGAACGACCTGCTGTACCGGCGCGCCGCCGAATCGCTGCGCATCGACGTCCCGCTGGTGGTGGGCAACCATCCCGACCTGGCGCCGCTGGCGGCGGCGCACGGCGTCCCCTTCGAGCACGTGCCCTCCGGCGGGCCGGGCGACCTGCTGGCCGCGCAGCGGTCCGAGGGGCGCCTGCTGGACCTGGTCAGTGAGCTCGGCATCGACTTCGTGGTGCTGGCCCGCTACATGCGCATCCTGTCGCCCGAACTGTGCGCCAAGATGGCCGGCCGGATCATCAACATCCACCACTCGTTCCTGCCCAGCTTCAAGGGGGCGCGCCCCTACCACCAGGCCCACGCCCACGGCGTGAAGCTGATCGGCGCGACCGCTCACTACGTGACCGCGGACCTGGACGAGGGCCCGATCATCGAGCAGGAGGTCGCCCGGGTGGACCACTCGAGCAGCCCGGAGGACCTCGCCGCCATCGGCCGCGACGCCGAGCGAGTGGCGCTCGCCCGCGCCGTCCGCTGGCATGCCGAGCACCGCGTCCTGCTGCACGGCCGCCGCACCGTGATCTTCAGGTAAACCGATGCGTTATGGATTGATGGCCAATTCGTTATTCGCAGCTATTGCCTGACGGGCCGTGAGGGGCTGGTATTTCACCAGGTGATATCGCTTGCATGGCAGGGCTGGCCGTCATGTGCGAGTCCGTCCGGCCGCGCAGGGTAGTGATTGGCTCACATGCTGCCAGAAGAGTTACGCTGAGTCACCACCGCGGCGGGGGCAGGTCCCGCGACCTCGGGGCGACGCGAGGAGTTGGTTAGTTAATGTTCTTGATGCCGCTCGCGACTTCGGCGGAGATTCTGCGGCAAGACGGGCATCTGGCGGCAAGCCTTCACGCTGTAGAGGCCCGTGGGATCATTGATACTTGAGTTAACAGGAGAGTTCAGATCCGGAAATGCCCAGGTGCTAGCCATGACACGCCAGGACGGTGCCGTCAGGGGATTGATGGCAAGTTGTGACATTTTCGGAGAGAGATCGATGCAATATGGAACCTACGCTTCCGCTAACTCATAACACCGGTAGCTCACCGGCCGGTCCGGCATGGGCCGTTCCGGCATGTGCCGGGGAGGCGGGCCGTAATCGGGTTGGGGGGTACTGCGACCCAGTGCCCCGCGACGGTGCGGAGCGGATCACCGGCATCCTGCGAGAGAAGGGCGACAAGCTGATGACCCTAGGACGGATCACGAGCGCCAGCAGCGCGAGGAGGGAGGGCAGATGATGCTCCGCAGCAAAAAGGCGATCGGGGGCATAGCCCTCGCGGTCGCGAGCATCACGGCGCTTGCCGCCTGCAGTAGCAGCAGCACCAGCGGCGGTGGCACCAATAACACCGCCGGCAAGGTCACGGTCCCCGGTGGGATCGGCTCGGTGCCGCTCGCCGCGTCCGGTGGCAAGATCAAGGCCGGGACGATCACCTGGGCGGAGCAGCCCGGCGCCATCCCGAACTGGATCCTCCCGATCCCGACCGCCGCCTTCAACTCGGTCTACAACAGCCTTTCCTTCCAGTGGCTGATGTGGCGGCCGCTGTACTACCCGGTGAACGGCGTCGTCCCCGAGATCAACCAGGCGATGAGCATCGCCAACCCGCCGGTGTACTCCAACGGCGACAAGACCGTGTCGATCACGCTGAAGAGCAACTACACGTGGTCCAACGGCCAGCCCATCACCGCGAACGACCTGCTGTTCGCCATCGACTACATCAAGGCCGCGGTCAAGATCTCCCCGGCGGACTGGGCGATCTACACGCCGGGCCAGTTCCCCGACACGCTGGTGAGCACCTCCGAGCCGAACGCCTCCACGCTGGTGCTGAACCTGAAGAGCTCGGTCAACCCGTCCTGGTTCGAACAGAACGAACTGGGCGCGGGACCGCCGCCACTGCCGATGCCAAGCTTCCTGTGGGCCAAGACGTCGGCCACCGGCCCGGTCCTCCCGCCGTCCCAGTGGACTCCCGCCAACATGACCAAGATCGTCAACTTCCTGATGGGGCAGTCCAAGGCGGTCAGCACCTACGCGACCAACCCGCTGTGGCAGGTCGTCGACGGGCCGTACCGGCTCACCTCGTACAACGCCACCAGCGGCGCGTTCCTGATGGTGCCGAACCCCAAGTACGGCGGCCCGCACGTGACCCCGATGTCCAACTTCCAGGGCGTCCCGTTCACCTCGACCACGGCGGAGTTCAACGCGGTCAAGGCGGGCAGCATCGACGCTGCCTTCATCGACTACAACGACGTGCCGCAGCTGCCGAGCGTCCTGCGGGAGGGCTACAACTACTTCGGCGAGCCCGACTTCGGCATGAACTTCGGCAACTACAACTTCCTGGACAAGACGGGCGACTTCAACAACATCATCAAGCAGTTGTACGTCCGTCAGGCGCTGGCGCACCTGGAGGACGAGCAGGGCTGGATCAACGCGTTCATGCACGGCGCGGGCCAGCCCTCCTACGGGCCGGTCCCGCCGTACCCGCAGAGCCCGTACCTGCCGTCCAACGCGGCCACTAACCCGTACCCGTTCAGC
>JAFARZ010000036.1 GCA_019245115.1 Streptosporangiaceae bacterium
AGGGCGAGCGCGAGGACCTCGTGGGCCGCGGTGACGCCCGATCCGCAGTAGGCGGCGACCGGGGGGCCCGCGGCCGGGACCGCTCCGAGGGCGGCGAACCTGGCCGCGAGCTCGGCGGGGTCGCGGAAGGTGCCGTCCGGGTTCACGTTGCCGGCCGTGGGCGCGCTGACCGCGCCGGGAATGTGGCCGGCCACCGGGTCGACCGGCTCGGTCTCGCCCCGGTAACGCTCCCCCGTCCTGGCGTCGAGCAGCAGCCCCGTCCGCGCCGCCGCCTGCGCGCCGGCCGCGTCGAGCACCGCCATGTGGCCGGGCTCGGCGGTGAAGTCGCCGGGCCCCGGCGCGGGCTCGGCCGTGCTCACCGCGAGGCCGGCGCCGGACCAGGCCCGGTACCCGCCGTCGAGCACCCGGACGTCCCGGTGCCCGAAGTAGCGCAGCGTCCACCAGCCGCGCGCCGCGACCGTGGCGTCCCCGTCGTCGTACACCACCACCGGCCGGTCCCGGCTCACCCCGGCCGCGCGCATCGCGGCCTGGAACGCGCCCGGATCCGGCAGCGGGTGCCGTCCGGCGGGACCGGGCGGCCCGGCCAGGTCCCGGTCCAGGTCGGCGAAGACCGCGCCGGGGAGATGACCCTGCCGGTAACTGGCGAGGCCCGGCGGGCCGCCGAGCCGCCAGCGCACGTCGAGCACGACCGGTGGAGCGTCGCCACCCAGCGACACGGAAAGCGTGCCGGGATCGACCAGCAGGGCGTTCATATCGCGGTGAACACCAGGCCCGGGATGAGCTGCTCGGACGGGGTGAGCGAGCCGTGCATGCCGAACAGGGCTGACTCGCGCGGTTCGGTCCTGGTCGCGACCAGGGCCGTGTTCCCCGCCGCGGCCGCGACGACGTCGCCGATGCGCTCCGTCATACCGGCGTCCACCGGCCCGAACCAGCCTTCCTTGATCGCTTCGTCGCGCGACAATACCCACGCGCGGTCGCCCAGCACCTCGCGCCACGCGGCGAGCACCTCAGCGGCGGCCCCGGGCCGGGCGTACACGTGCCGGGCGCGCGGCTCGCCGCCAAGCAGCGCGACGCCCTCCCGCAGCGCCGGCTCGAAATCGAGGTCGATCCGGTCCTCGGCGCCGATGTCCACCATGCCGTGATCGCCGGTCACGTACAGGGACGCGCCCGCGGGGAGGTCGCCCGCCAGATGCTCAGCCAGCTTGTTGACGTGCGCGAGCTGCTTGCGCCATGCGTCCGAACCCGCGCCGAACACGTGCCCGACCCCGTCGAGGTCCGCGTGGTACACGACCACCAGGGCCCGGGGGTTGTCGTTCAGCGCCATGCAAGCCCGCGCGGCCAGCGCTCCCATGCTGTCCGCCGCCAGGTACTCAGCGCCTCGCATCAGCGCGTTCGTCAGGCCAGAGCCGCGAAACGACCCCTGGGCCACGTGAAACGCGGCGATTCCCGCGTCGACGGCGCGCTGGTAAATGGTGGGCTGCGGCTGCCAGCGCTGCGGATCGACCCGCGAATCCCAGCGCAGCCCGTTGAGCAGACGGTTCTCCCCCGGGACCGCCACCTGGTAGCCGAGCATGCCGTGCTGACCGGGCGGCGTTCCGGTGCACAGCGAGCCGAGGCTGGTCACCGTGGTCGACGGGAACCCGGCCGTGAGCGCGCGGGAATTGAGCGCGAGCTCGGACAGGAACGGCGCGGCGGCCGGGTTGGCCCGGAGCTGTTCCCATCCCAGCCCGTCGACCAGCAGGATGCAAGCACGTCGTGCTGAGTCAAAACCCAGTACGTTCGGATAATCTGGAACTCCCAGCGAAGCGCCCACAGAAGCGGACAGATCGGCGAGAGCGCTACCCCCGTATGTCGGCAAAATCGGATGTTGTCTGGGCTCCGGCGTCATACGGGATGGTCCTCGTCTACTACTCGTGGGTGCCTGTGAACGTACTCGTGCGTGCCAGTGAGCGCGCCATCACGCGCGGGAGCCCTCAGTCTAGTGTCTAATGGCGTTGTGACGCGGTGGCGTCGGAAAGCGCCCGGGCGAACTCGAGCACCTGGCGGACCGCGTCCTCGCCGTCCGCCGCTTCGCTCACCCGCAGCGAGAAGTCGTCGGCGGTGATCGTCCCTATATAGCCGTGGTCGGCCTCGCAACTTTCATCGCCGCAATGGGCCGGCTCCAGTTCAACGTGCGAGAGGACGTTCCAGCCGATGGTCAGCATGACCTCGGACGGCATGCTGACGCCGGGCACGTATGACTGCGGGTCAGGCACCACACGGGTAAGGGTCACCGACGCCACCCGGGAGAACCGGATCGCTTCTGTGCTGGTCTCCGCGCGCGGACGGGATTCCTCATCCTCGGCCGGATGCTCGTCGGTGTGCGAGAAGACCAGCCGGGTCGGGGTGAGCGCCAGCACCGTCATGTGCCGCCGTACCTCCATGCCCTGATCGAAGATCGCGTCATGATGGACGACGAAGGCCGTGACCGGCTCAGGCCCTATCGCGCTTGTCACCGCGTCAGTAATCAAGGCCGGGTAATAGCCGCTGCGCTCGATCGCGGTCCGCATGCCGTCGGTCGTGACTCGCGTTTCCCTCATGCCTCCATCCTGCACCGTCGGACGGAGTGGTTCACCCCTGAGCTTGGAAGTCTGGCGGACGGGACAGTACCTCTCTTCTAGGCGGGGGGATGGGTCCCCCCGCGACCCCCCTCCGCTGTCGCGAGCCTGATGACGCGCTCCGCTTCCGGCTCCGGCAGCTCGATCGCGCTGGCGCTCGGGGCGGGCTTCGGCTTGCGCGGTTTGCGGGAACCCGCGCCGCCGCCGCGGCCCCGGTAGATGAGCAGGCCGTTCACCGGATCCGGCACGTTGTCCAGTGCCGCACGGACCGCGGGGAGTTCGCGGAATCCCTCCCACTGCTTGTCATCGTCGAACAAAACCTCGAACACGACACCGTGCTTATGCTCGTGCCATTCCCAGTAGGTGGCGCCATGGGTGACGGCAGCCTCGGTGAGGGTGTCCTGATGGGCTTCTTTCCAGCGCCGGGCAGGCAGTTCCGAACTGTCGAACACCTCTATCGACCACCACTCCGCCATCGGCCCTTCCCCACGTTTCCCGTTAGTGCGGCCTTTTCCCGTTAAATGCGGCTTACCGGTAAATGCGGCCTCGCGCTTTTTGAGATAGTACGTCTTTGATAGCCGCCCCGGTAGGCTCGTTCGCCGTGAGAAGAAAGGGCCTGCGGCTGGCCGTCACCCTGCTGACGATCATCCCGCTGCCGGGCCGTCCGCCGGCGAACCCGGACCGCGTCATGGCGGCTGAGGCGATGGCGTGGGCGCCCGGCGTGGGCGCGCTGCTCGGCATCATCGCCGCGGGTGTGCTGGCCGGCATCGACCGTCCGCTGGGCGCGGGACCGCTGACCGGCGCGGCGGTGGCGGTGGCGGTGCTGGCGCTGCTCACCCGCGGCCTGCACCTGGACGGGCTGGCCGATCTGGCCGACGGCCTCGGCAGCGGCAAACCGGCGGCCGCGGCGCTGGACATCATGCGCAAGTCCGACATCGGGCCGCTGGGCGTCGTGACGCTCGTGCTGGCGGTGCTCATCGAGGTCGCGGCGCTGGCGCACGCGGAATCCAGCGGGACGGGCGGCCCGATCCGGGGTGCCGCGGCGGTGATCGCCGCGGTGGTGACCGGGCGACTGGCCATGACATGGGCATGCCGGCGGGGCGTGCCCGCCGCCCGGCCCGACGGACTGGGCGCCATGGTGGCGGGCACGGTCCGCCCCGCGATCCCCTCGCTGGAGACGGTGGCCGTGCTCGGCGCCGCGGTCGCGGCGGTGGTGATCTGGCAGCGGATCGGCTGGACGCTACCGCTCGCCGTGGCCGGCGGGCTGGCCGCCGCCTTCGCGCTGGAGCGGCACGCGGTGCGCCGTCTCGGCGGCATCACCGGCGACGTGCTCGGCGCGCTGGCCGAGGTCGCGACCAGCGTGGCCATGGTCGTCGCCGCGATGGGCCCGCACGGCTGAACCCGCACGGCTAAGATTCCAGCGACAGGCACTACGGGGAGGCCTGCGGGATGCAGCTCACTTCGTCAACCGGCGCGCTAGATGCCAGCCGGCATCGCTGGCCATTTATCCGGTCGGCCACGGACCAGCCCCCTGTCGTCGGGCTGATCGCGTTGCTCGCCTGGCTGGGTTTCGTGCTGGCCCGCTGGCAGATCTGGGCCAGGGGGAACATCAGCCGGTTCGTCCTGCTCGGCACCACCTTCACCAACCGGCGTTATCTGCC
Source organism: Streptosporangiaceae bacterium (assembly GCA_019245115.1). Classification (GTDB taxonomy): domain Bacteria; phylum Actinomycetota; class Actinomycetes; order Streptosporangiales; family Streptosporangiaceae; genus JAFARZ01. The sequence continues at coordinate 4,259 of JAFARZ010000036.1, forward strand.
CTCCGGCATGGTGATCGGCGATCCGAACGCCAAGGGCTACGACGGGCAGTTCTACTACCGGCTGGCGGTGAACCCGTTCAACTGGCATCGGACTGCCTATGGCATCACCATGGATCAGAAGTACCGGTATACCCGTATCGGCTACCCGATCCTCGCCTGGCTGGGCTCGTTCGGCCAGCACGAGTGGGTGCCCGTGCTGCTGGTGGCGATCAACCTGGTCGGCGTCGCCGTCCTGGCCGCGCTCGGCGCGATGTTCGCACGCGACGCCGGGCGGCACGCGCTGTGGGGCCTGGCGTTCGTCGCCTTCTTCGGGCTGGTCATCAGCGTCGGCCGGGATACCGCCGAACCGCTTGCCGAAGCCTGCATGCTGGGTGGCCTGCTCGCCTATCGCCACGGCCGCTGGCTGTGGTCGGCCGCCGCCTTTGGCTATGGCGGCATCACCAGGGAGACGATCCTGCTGGCTCCCGCGGCCATCGCCGTGCTGCGACTGCCAGGCCTGGTCCGCCGCAAGGGGTGGCCCGCGAGAGCGGACCTTGCCTGGCTGGTACCCGGGCTCGCCTTCGGCGCGGTGCAACTGGCGGCAAAGCTCTCGCTGCGCGGCGGCGCCTGGCCCGTGGTGACCGACTGGGATCGGAACCTGACGACGCCGTTCACCGCGATGGTGGACGCGCTGCGCCAGGCCGGTGCCCGCGTCGACACCGGCCACCTCGGCCTGTACGACATCACCCTGCTCGAATCCGTCACGCTCGGCATCCTCGTGGTGGCCGGCCTCGCGGTGCTGTTCGTCACCACCGCGCCGGTGCACGAGCGGGTCGCCTTCGTCGTCGCCGTGGTGATGGTGTGCGCGCTATCCAACCAGATCTGGGGCAGCGTCTTCGGCGACGGCCGTTCGATGATCGAGCCGTACTTGTTCGCGCTTGTCTTGCTGGTGGCTACGCCCAAGCGGTACCTGAACGCGTACTCGCTGGGTCTGGTCGTGGCGGGCGCTGTCCCGGCCCTGTATGTCGTGGCGCGGCGGCGCATCCTTTACATGTAACGATGGGACCATGCCTGCTACCCACGAGGTGTTCAATCAGCCGCCGCCGCTGACCGGTTTCGACGTCGCCGAGGATTCGGCGCTGCTGGACGCGCTGCGCCGTGAGGGCGGGGAGTGGGCGCTGCCCGCGGTCCGCGAGCTCGGCAGGCTGGCCGGCTCGGCGCAGGTGCAGGAGTGGGGCCGGCTGGCGAATGAGTATCCGCCCCGGCTGCGCACCCATGATCGTTTCGGCCACCGCGTCGACGAGGTGGAGTTTCATCCGGCCTGGCACGAGCTGATGGGCGCCGCGGTCCGGCACGGCCTGCACGCCGCGCCATGGCATTCCGGCCGGCCTGGCGCGCATGTGGCCCGCGCGGCGGGATTCTACGTGTGGGCCAGCGCCGAGGCGGGTCACACCTGCCCGATCTCGATGACCTATGCGATCGTGCCCGCGCTACGGCGGGAGCCGTCGCTGGCCGGGACCTACGAGCCGCTGCTGGGCGCGCTGGACTACGATCCCGGCCTCCGGCCGCCGCTGACCAAGAGCGGCCTGCTGGCCGGCATGTCGATGACCGAGAAGCAGGGCGGCTCCGATGTCCGCGCCAACACCACGCGCGCCGTCCCGGCCGGCGACGGCAGCTACCGGCTGACCGGCCACAAGTGGTTCACCTCCGCGCCGATGTGCGACCTCTTTCTCGTTCTGGCGCAGGCGCCGGCTGGGCTCTCCTGCTTCCTTCTGCCGAGGGTGCTAAAAGATGGAACTACGAACGGCATGCGCTTGCAGCGCCTCAAGGACAAGCTAGGTAATCGCTCGAACGCCTCCGCGGAGGTCGAGTACGACGAAGCGGTGGCGTGGCTCGTGGGCGAAGAGGGCCGCGGGGTTCGCACGATCATCGAGATGGTGAACATGACCAGGCTCGATTGCGTGCTGGGCGCGGCGACCGGGATGCGGGCCGGCGTGGTGACGGCCGCGCACCATGCCGCGCACCGTGCCGTGTTCGGCCGGGTGCTGGCCGAGCAGCCGGCCATGGCCGGGGTGCTCGCCGATCTCGCGATCGAGTCGGAGGCCGCCACCGTGGTGGCGTTGCGGCTGGCCGGGGCGACGGACCGGGCCGTCCGCGGTGACCAGGCCGAGGCGCTGTTCCGCCGTCTGGCCCTGGCCGCGACGAAGTACTGGGTGTGCAAGCGCGCCCCCGCGCACGCCGCCGAGGCGCTCGAGTGCCTGGGCGGCAACGGCTACGTGGAGGAGTCCAGCATGCCGCGGCTGTACCGGGAGGCGCCGCTCGGGTCTATCTGGGAGGGCTCGGGCAACGTGGCCGCCCTCGACGTGCTGCGAGTAGTTGTACGGGAGCCGTCGTCCCTGGACGCGTTCTTCGCCGAGGCCGACCTGGCCGCGGGCGGGGACAGGCGGCTGGACGCCGCCGTGAAGGAGCTACGGGACAGCCTCGCCGACCAGGACGCGATCGAGCTTCGAGCCCGTCGTATTGCCGAGCGGATGGCTTTGGTTCTCCAGGCGTCTTTGCTGGTCAGGCACGGTCACCCGGCGGTCTCGGACGCCTTCTGCGCCTCCCGTCTGGGCGGCGACTGGGGCCACGCGTTCGGCACCCTGCCGCCCGGCCTCGACCTCGGCCCGATCATCGAACGGGCCACCCCCAAGATCGCCTAGCCGAGAGTGCTTAGGTCTCGCCAGGAAACGAGAATATTTGCCCGCACGCGCATCGGCGCCACATCACGGGGAAGTTCCAGCAGGGGCCGGCTGGCCAAGGCCACCGCGGCCGGGGCGGCGGCGCTGATGGCAGGCGGGATCGCGACGGCCGGGATAACGCCGACCCGCGCCGCAACGGGCGAACCGGTCATGGCCGTCACGACGGCCGCGACCAGCCAGCCGCTGCTGCGTGAGGGCAGCCGGGGCGCGGCGGTCAGCGACTGGCAGAACACGCTCAACAGGCTCGCAGCCAAGGGCACGCCGGCCCAGACGAAGATCGCCGTCGATGGTGTCTTCGGGCCAAAGACCAAGGCGGCGACGCAGGCGTTCCAGCGGTGGGCGCACGTCGCCTCTGACGGGATCGTCCGCGGCCCCGCCGCACGCCCGCCGGATGGGCGATCATCGCCGTGCGCCGCGCGACGCGGTGAGCGCCGTTTCGCCGGTATCGATCGTGGCCACCTCGCCGGTGATCTCGGTGATTACGCCGAGGGTTCCCACACATATGCCGCTCACCGTCCGTTGAGTTCGTGGAGCAGGCGGTCGGCCACGACCTTGATGGCCTCGCCGGTTTCCGGGGACGGGGCGGCGCCGACGTTGAACCGGTTGCCTTCGATCCCGTAGCCGGTCAGGTGCGCGGGCAGCGCGCAAAGGGCGCGGGCGAGTTCCACGACGTCGGCCAGGCTGAACGTGTGGGTGCCGCGGTGCCCGAACCAGACCGGCAGCGGGCGGGACGCGTCGAAACGGAACACGGTTCCCGGCGGACTGCCCGAGCACACCGCGTCGACAACATAGACGTCGTCGGCGTCCGCCCAGGCGTCCGGCAGGGCGAGCTGGTCGCCGTCCAGCAGGATGACGCCCACGCCCGGCAGTGCTGCGTCGCGGATCCGTTCGGCGACCGCCAAGCCGACCGCGTCGTCGCCGCGATCGTGGTTGCCAACGCCTATGACCAGCTTCATGGCGGTGGTCATCGCTGGCTCACCCTCAGGTAGAGGAAGTAGGCGGCACAAGAAATGCACGGGTCGTAGCTACGAACCGCCTGCTCGCATTCATCGCCCTAGAAGATGGCGTCGAAGACGTAGCTCATTCCTCGACGATGCGGCTGAGCGAAGCCCCCGGCTAGGGAACAAAGTCCCTAATCGTCAAGCCCAGCGGCTTTCTGTCCACATTGGTTAGGCATCATCGCCTGGCCTTGGGTCGCTTCTGGGTGAGCTCGAAGAGCTGCGGACCCCTGCGGGTGAGGCGCCATGTCCCTGGTTGCCGTGTCGATGCGATGGCGCAGATCTGGGCCAGGTTCACCTCCACGAGTTCCACGAGCTCAATCGCTCGCGCTTCGCCAGGGAGCAAGAAGACCTGCAGCCGGGATGCCTGATACGCTGCGAGTTCCGCTGGACGCTCGTAGATTTTCAGATCGCGGCCAAGCACGGTCCACCGATGCTGCCCGACTCTGGCAAGCCAGTCCTCATCTCGCGCGCCGAGCGCAGCTTCCCGGCTGCCATAAAGCTCCGCGGGAGTATGCAGGACATAACCAAGCCCAGTGAGCAGGTTGCGTACTGACCGAGTGACGGTGTTCTCGTCAGCGTAGAACTCAGGCGGCGCGGCCAAGGAGGACGCGGGCGGCGGTCCGGACTTCCTCGATGCTGACTCCATGCTCATCGGCCACCACCTGCGGGTCCTCGCCAGCCTTCAGCATGTTCGCTACATCACGCACCCGTGCCCGGCTTGCCTGGAAGAACGGCTGCCCGAAAGCGCGGTAGGGATCCAGGACCACCTTCGACGGCTGGCAGTTCCGCAGCTCCAGCATGCTCGGGTAGCCGTCGTCGGCCCACGTCAGGTAGGTCAGGTAATCTTCGACGATCTCCCGCATCACCATCTGGCCGGTATGCCCCTCCATCAGGCCCTCGCCCTCGCTGGTGCGGGAGAAGTCCCACAAGACGTCGATGCCGTCCGTCGCGAGGTTGCGAGACGCCAGGACATACTCGCGACCGAACTCCGCCGCTAGCCGGTTCAGGGCGGGCCGGATCCGGGCCGGGCGGACGCCGGCCGTGCTGAGGGCTTCCAGCACGTGCGCTTCGGCCATGGCGATGAAGGTCACCTGCGCCTGTCCCTGCGGCGCAGGCACGACGTCTAGCAGTGGACCACCGTGAGCGTACCCGCGAGCCCAGCGCTGGAACCGGCCTCGGTTTATTCCGAGAAACCGTGCAGCATCCGATATGTCGAGCACCCCAACGTCGAACCTCGGGTCGCTCACCCCAGCCACCTCCTCACAGGTATCTTCGCACGCTGCAGGTTAGCTGTTTCTCTTTGACACATGGCGTGTCGCCAAACTGTCAACCGTCGAGGAGTTCGGCGGATTGCACAGTTCCGGCAACTGTGCTGGAGCGAATCAGCTGGCGGGGAGGATACGGCGGCCGGTTATGTGGGCGGGGGTGATGCGGACGAACAGTTCGCGGTCGCCCTCCGGCCAGGGTTCGACACCCGCGTTCAGGGCTGATTCGCGTTCGGGGCCGACCTGGATGTGGTGTGCGGGGCCTTGAACGAGGACGCTCCATCCCTCCCAGGCGGCCGGGTCTATGTCGTCGATCTCGAACGCGACCCGGTACTCCGCGTTCGTGATCCCGGTCCGCAGGTCCTCATCCACCGGGCTGACCGCGAACCGTATCGCCGCCACCCCGCCAGGTGCGTCATCGACACCGACCACGACACGGCCGACGCGGGCTGCGTCACCACTAGCCTGCCAGGCCGGCATGCCGCCTGCTTCCGCTATGCCAAGCTCTGCCTTCACCAGTCCTCCTGGATCATGCCTTATGAACGACTCGGCTTCCGCACGGCTTCAGCATCCCAGGGCCGCTACCAGCGGGTAGGGCCGTTTGGTCCGCTGCCAGGCTCTGCGTAGTACAGGGTCATGATGTAACCCTCAGTGTCGTTGACGGTCATGCTCTCGGACCGGAAATCCAGCTGCCCGACCACGGGATGCCTCAGCCGCTTGTACCCAGCGGCGTGGAACCGCACCTCCTGTCGCGCCCACAGCTCAGCGAAGCGCGGGCTCGCCGCCTCGAGCTCGCGGATGTACGAGGCGACCCCCGGATTTCGGAGGTGCCCGCCTACCCTGGCACGGAGGGAAGCGACGGCGTCCTCTACGCACTCGTCCTAGTTGACGAAGGTCGCGCGCTTGGCCGCCTCTTCCAGGAACATGGGCCTCAGCGTGTTGAGCCCGGGCGCGAACGACGGGTTCAGCTCGGTGGCGAGGGCGTTGGCGGCGATGCAGCAGGCGCACCGGGCTACGGCGGCACTGGCGCGACCCGGGCTGTGACCGGGCGAGGTCGAAGAGATACGCCGCTGCGATGCCATCAAGCCGCAGGGCGCGCGCTAGCGCTTCGGCTACCTCATCGGACGGGAGCTGATGCCCCTGCTCGATGCGGCGGTAGTAGTCAGGAGACACTTCGGCCAGGCTTGCCAGCTCCTCGCGCCGCAGCCCGGGGACCCCGCCGTCCGCCGCGATCGGGCAAGCCGACGTCCGCAGGCGCGATCCGCGCTCGCTGCGCCCGCAGGAACTCGCCGAGCAAGTTCGTGCCCATGGCGAGAGCGTACTGGCACCCGCTGCCATGTTCCGACGGCAGCGCCGCCCGGGCAGAGGTTTCAGCCGACCAGCTCGGAAAGCTCGATCAGGTTCCCGAACGGGTCGGCGAAGAACGCAAGCTTGCGCCTGATGGCCGGCAGCACGAACGGTTCGGCCACGATCGTGACGCCCCGCTCGCGGAGCACCGCGAGCGTCTCATCGACACTGGTGACGTCCATGCAGAAGTGGTGCAGGCCCGCGTACTTCAGGCTGTCACCCAGATCTGTGTACGGGCGGGCCTCAACGTGGGGCGTGTCTCCACCGCCGAGGATCTCGACGAACAGGTCGTCACTGCCAGGCGGCACCAGGTAGCCGGGCATTGGGCCCCCTCGGCTCGTCGGTTCAGAGAACAGCGTTACCGAACCGAGCGAGCCGAGCCAGGCCCAGTCAGGACTAGGCAGGAGGCGATTGGACGACAACCTGGCAGTCCACGCGGGGATGTCGTATCGGTGCCGCGCTGGTCAGATGGGGACGCACTCGATGATCACGTGACGTTCCGTGATGTCGTGGACCACGGTGACCTGCAGGCCGGCGTCGGCGGCGAGGGCTGAGTAGTCATCGATGGTGCGCTCGCGGCCGCCAGCCAGTACGAGCATGCGCAGGTTCATCTCCGCGAACGCGGCGGGGTCGCCGGCGGCGGCGGTGGATTCGATCACCAGCACCCGGCCGGTGCTGCCCGCCGCTTCGGCGCAGCGGCGCAGGATCGCGGTCGCCGCGGCGTCGTCCCAGTCGTGGATGACGCGGCTGAGCAGGTAGGCGTCCGCGCCGGGGGGCAGCGGGCTGAAGAAGCTCTGGCCGATGATCTCGCACCGGCCGTCCAGGCCGAGCCCGGCCAGGTACTGCCGGGCGCGGCCCGCGGTTTCCGGCAGGTCGGCCAGCGTGCCGCGCAAGTGCGGGTTGCGCCGCAGCACCTCGGCGATGAGCGTCCCGGTCCCGCCGCCGATGTCGGCCACATGCCGCACCGTCGTCCAGTCATAGCCGTCCGCCACCGCGGCGTTCCCCGCATCCACCGCCATGGTCGCGTCGAAGGACGCGCTGATCGCGGGGTTCGCGTCCAGGTAGGCCCAGAACGGCTGACCGAACACCTGCTCCCAGGCTGGCTCGCCAGTGCGCACGGTGTGCGCCAGGCCGGTGAACGCCAAGTCCATCCGGCCCCCGAAACCATCCAGGTCCAGCCAGAGCGCAGCCGGCTGGCCGGTGCGCAGCAGCGCGGCGGTCTCGTTGACGGCGAACTGTCCCGGGCCCTTTTCGGTGAACACCCCGTGCTGCACCAGGTGCCGTAGCATGCGGGCCAGGGCGTCCGGGTCAGCCCCGGCGCGTTCGGCCAGGTCGCCGATCGCGGCCCCTTCGCCGGCGCCGTCGTCGGGCATGAAGTCCGCGAGTCGCAGTGTCGCGGCGACCCGCAGCGCCATCGGGGTTACCAGGTCCATCAGCGGCCCCAGCGCGTTCCACGCCGCCACCACCGCCTGACCCGTTCCCGCATCCTCGCCTGCCGTCCCCGACTGGACGTCGGCCGCTGCTGCCTTATCACCCGAGGTCATCAGCATCCTCCCTGATGCCCATTGTCCCTCCCGATCTAGCGAGCGCCTTGGACAAACCGGAACCCCTGGTCGTTCCTGGCTGCGCGGCATGTCGGAGCGCAGTCATCGTGCATCGAGGCGCGTCGCCATCCGGCTCACTGACACATTGGAGCGGGAGGCGGGTCAGGCACCGGCGCGGGACATAGATACCAGGTGGGCGCTTCCAGTGGACCTTGACAGTTCGCGTGAAGTATTCGTTAACTAACTAGATCGTCCATAGCGATCCGTCGCGAGAGGCAAGGACTGATGTTCCAGACTCCTGATCTGGGTGGGCCAGGCACTGGCCGTCCGGGGCCGCCAGTGCGCAGGTCGATCGCGACGATCTCGCTGAGCGGCCCACTGGAGGAGAAGCTCGCGGCGGCGGCCCGGGCGGGCTTCGACGCGGTCGAGATCTTCGAAGGCGACCTGATCACCAGCCCCCTCTCCCCGGCCGACGTCCGGCTGCGCACCGCTGACCTGGGCCTGGCCATCTTGTTGTACCAGCCGTTTCGTGACTTCGAGGCGGTGCCGGAGACCCTTTTCCAGCGCAACCTCCGCCGCGCCGAGCGGAAGTTCGAGCTGATGGCGTCGCTGGGCGCCGACATGCTGCTGGTCTGCTCCAACATCTCCGCCGCCGCCATCGATGACGACGCTCTCGCGGCCGATCAGCTATGGCAGCTGGCCGAGCGCGCAGCGGGGCACGGAATCCGCATCGCCTATGAGGCGCTGGCATGGGGCCGTCACATCAGCGGCTACGAGCGGGCATGGAAGCTGGTGGACCGGGTCGCGCATCCGCGGCTCGGACTGTGCCTGGATAGTTTCCACATCCTTTCCCTCGGCCATGATCCCGCCGCGATCCGCCAGATCCCGGCGGAGAAGATCTTCTTCCTCCAGCTCGCCGACGCGCCGCTGCTGAACATGGACACGCTGGCCTGGAGCCGCCACTACCGGTGCTTCCCCGGTCAGGGCGGCTTTGACATGACCGGCTTCATGGCCGACGTGCTCGCATCCGGGTACAGCGGACCATGGTCACTGGAAGTCTTCAACGACGTGTTCCGCCAGGCCGACGCGGAACGCACCGCCGTGGACGGCATGCGATCGCTGCTCGCCCTCGAAGAGGCGCTGGCCCTCCGGCCGGGCTTGTCACCTGGGCCGGTCACGCTCGCCGGTCTTCCCGCGCCCGTCGACCTGACCGGGTACGCGTTCATCGAACTGGCCGTTGACGGGCTGATGGAGCCAGTCACCGAATATTTCCTGCACGGTATGGGTTTCGCCCGCACCGGACGCCACCGGAGCAAGCCAGTACAGCTATGGCAGCAAGCTGGCGCGCGCATCCTGGTGAACCGCACCCGGGCCGATGACCCCGGCCAGCCCCATGGCCACGCCGCGGTGTCCGCCATCGCCGTGGAAAGCCGGAACCCCGTCCGCTCGGCACAGCGAGCGCAGGCACTGCGAGCACCAGCGATCCCGCGCAGCGTCGGGCCCGGAGAAGCCGACCTGCCCGCGGTAACCGCGCCGGACGGCACCACGCTGTTCTTCTGCCAGACCGATGCGAGCGGCCACGCGGGCTGGGCCGGGGACTTCGAGCCGGTACCAGAGCCACCCCAGCGGCGGCCCCTGCTGACCGCGGTCGACCATGTCGCACTGTCCCAGCCGTTCGACTACTTCGACGAGGCAGTGCTCTTCTACCGATCCCTGCTCGGCATGCACAGCCAGCCCAACGAGGAAGTCGCCTCGCCATATGGGCTGGTGCGCAGCCGGGCGGTGCGCAGCGTGAGCGGCGGCGTGCGCCTCGTCCTCAACGTCCCGCTGCTGGGCGGCGGCAGGCTGGCGGAAACGGCCACCTACCAGCATGTCGCGTTTTCATGCGGCGACATCTTCGCCGCCGCCCAAGCCATGCGCTCCGCCGGGATACCGACGCTTCCGATACCCGACAACTATTACAGCGACCTCATCGCCCGCTTCGACCTCACGGATGAGCTGGCTGATCGCTTGAGGCAATCCGGCGTCCTGTATGACCGCGACGCGCGCGGCGGAGAATTCTTCCACTTCTACACCGCCGTGCTCGGACGACGCCTGTTCTTCGAGATCGTCCAGCGCACGGGCGGATACGACGGATTCGGCGCCTTCAACACCCCGGTCCGGATGGCGGCGCAGCTCCATTATGCCGCTGCGGGACGACTCCAGCTTGCCCGGGTGAACTAGTGCCCTGGCTGTCTTGTTTGCCCTATCTGGCGACCGTGGCCACCACCGTGCTCGCGTGGTTGATCCGGGCTTCGCGGTGCTATTTGTGCACTCGGTGCGCGTTCCAAAATAACGTGCGTTTGCGGCATGTTGGGCATGTCGTCTTTGCTAGAGTGCGCTGAACAGCCTGGGTGAACTATGCATTCGATACATAGCGGACACATGGGCCATCCTTCAGTGGGAAGAAAAGAGCCCTCGGGAAGAAAAGGTGCCGGAAACCGGCGCCCTACCTTCCGCGAAGCCCTTTTCTTCCACGTCGTCCACCGCAGCTGCCGTAACATAACGGCCATATCCGCACAAATCGGCATCCGCCACGACACGCCGCAGACTCGATTTGTTTCGGAACGTTCACCGGGTACCCAAAAAGCACCGCGAAACCCGAAAGCACCGCGAAGCCCGAAAGCACCGCGCGATCGATGTCGCCATCGTCAGCCCTGGCACCGCGCCGCCGCGTGAGCCAGGACCCGGCCGCGGGCAAAGCGGCGAACCTTCTCTGCCATGGCACTAGCTCGCGGAGGTCAGGTAGCTGACCACCAGGTCACCGATCATCTGCCGGTAGTGTGCCCGGCTGTCGGGATTCAGCAGGTCGACGCCGAAGATGGCGCCGAATGTGTACCGGTTGGCCATCCGGAAGAAGCAGAACGCGCTGATCATCATGTGCA
>JAFARZ010000200.1 GCA_019245115.1 Streptosporangiaceae bacterium
CCGCTGGGTTTCCTCGCGCACCCTGGTCATCAGGAAGATGTTGTAGTCGATGCCCAGTGCGACGAGGAACACGAAGACGAACAGCGGGAACCCGCTATCGGAGTTGCCGAAGTTGAACACGTGGTCGAAGAACAGCGCGCTCACCCCGAGCGAGGCGGCGAACGACAGTACCACGGTCGCGATCAGCATGATCGGCGCGATGATGGCCCGCAGCAGCAGTCCGAGGATGACGAACACCACGGCCAGGATGATCGGGATGATCAGGTTCCTGTCGTGTGCCGATGCCCGCTGGACGTCCAGGTTGATCGCCGTGTTGCCGCCGACGATCGCGTTCGCGCCAGGCACCGCGTGCACGGCGTCGCGGACCTTGTCGATCGTCTGGTACGCGGTCTGACTGTCCGGCGCCGAGGTCAGCGTGGCCTCGATGTAGGCGTGTCCGTACTGGATCTGCGGGCTCTTCACATCCGTGAGGCCGGGGACAGCCTTCATCGCGGCGGCGACCTGGGCACCGTCGCTGACGTTGGCGAACACCTGGACCGGCTGGCCGGAGCCGGCCGCGAAGTGCTGGTCCACGATGGACTGGCCGGTGACCGAGCCCGGGGTGGTGCCGCGGAACGACTCGGCGGTGGTCAGGCCGCTGGCCTTCAGGCCGGTGAGCCCGATCGCCATCACGCCCAGGAGCAGGGCGGTGACGATCCAGACGGTGCGCGGCCTGCGGCCGATCGACCGGCCGACCCTGGACCAGAAGCCGCGGGCGGTGGGCTCGGCCGAGCCGAACTTCGGCTTGGCGGGCCAGAAGACCCACCGGCCGAAGATCACCAGCAGCGCCGGCAGCAGGGTCATCATCGCCAGCAGGGCGACGGCGACGCCGATCGCGAGCACCGGGCCCAGGCCCTTGGTGGAGTTCAGCGACGCGACGCTGAGGGTGAGCAGGCTGACGATCACCGTGCCGGCGCTGGCCACTACGGCCGGCCCGGCCCGGCGGATCGCGACCCGCATCGCTTCGTGCCGGTCCTCGTGGCGGCGCAGTTCCTCGCGGTACCTGGCCGTCAGCAGCAGCGCGTAGTCCGTCCCCGCGCCGAACACCAGCACGTCCAGGATGCCCGCGCTCTGCGCGTTCACGGTCAGGCCGTGCTTGGCCAGCAGGTAGATCAGGCCCTCGGAGGTGGCCAGGGCGATGACCGCCGAGATCACCGGCAGGACCCACAAGATGGGACTCCGGTATGTGATCAGGAGCAGCACGATGACCACGATCAGCGCGCCGAACAGCAGCGCGCCGCTGATGCCTTTGAACGAGTTCGCCGAGTCCGCCGCGTTGCCCAGCGGCCCGGCGATGTAGATGTTCATGCCGTTCGCGCCGGGATCGGAGATGGCACGGATCTTGCTGACCGCGTCGGTGGCCCCGTTCCAGCCCTTGCTGCCCAGGTTAACCGGGACGATCGTCTCGGCCGCCTTGCCGTCGCTGGAGAAGAGGGGGCCCTGTACCTGGTTGGCCTGGACGCCAGGTACCGACTGGTAGAGCTTCGCGTCGGACGCGGCCTTGAGTTTGTCGCCGCTGGTCAGGCCGGACTGGCGGTACAGGACCACGACAGCCGGGTAGACGTTCGGCGAGACGAAGTGCGAACGGAGGTTCAGCACCTGTGTCGATTCGGCCGCCGGAGGCAGCCAGGATGAGGCGTCGTTCTTCTCGGCCCCCGTCAGCTTCCCGGACAGTGATCCCAGCACCGCCGCCAGGATCAGCCAGAACACCAGCACCAGCCACTTGGCTCTGCGGTGTGCGGGCACAGCAGTAACCCCACGTAGTTTAGACATGTCAGACATCCTCCCGTTGGGTATGACATTACGACGTCCTTGGGGTCCGGGACTAATCGGTTACCAAGATCGTTGGCAGAGAGTGACATGCACGGGCGGATGGCCGGCGGAACGTAAGCGCGCCCGCCGCGAACCGTCAGCTCACCCGGAGGCGCCGAAGGCCTCCCCCAGAGTGGCCAGGTCACCGGGGTGCCGTGCCTGCCCGGGCCCCTGGTCCAGGAGCGGACGCATCGCTTCCAGGGCGGTGAGGATTTCGCGGCCCACCTGCTGCGCCGGGCGCATCGCATCGACCGAAACCAGGATGCCGCGGTCGCGGTACCAGCAGATGATGGGCGATGTCACTTCGTGGTAGAGGGCCAGCCGCTGGGCGATGACCTCTGCGGTGTCGTCGGAGCGATGCTCGAGCGCGGCTCGCGCCAGGAGCCGGCGGGTGACTTCGGCATCATCGGCGTCCAGGTGCAGCGCCACATCCGCGGTCATGCCGAGTTCCCGGCCGACCAGGTACGCCGCGCGGGCCTGCCGCATGTTCCGCGGGATCCCATCCAGGACGTACCCTCCGCCTGCCGCCTTCGCGGCGACCAGCGCCTCCCGCACCATGTCCAGGACGACCTGGTCAGGGACGAGTTCACCGCGGTCGAGGTACTCCTGAACGGCCAGGCCCAGATCGGTCCGCCGTGCCACGTGATCGCGCAGCAGTTCGCCCGTCGCGATGTGAGGGATGCCGAAGTGCGCGGCGATCAGCGCGCTCTGAGTCCCCTTGCCCGCGCCCGGCGGCGCGATCATCAGTACCCGCATCCTCATCTCCTCACCCCATCATCCCCCAGCCCGCCCGCCGGCCGGTACCCTCGCTGCCCGCGAGCCCGCCCATTAGGGGGTACGTTGCGCCAACCATCCCCACCCAGGGAACACTTCAAAATAAGGTGTGTTTGCGGCGTGGCGGTGGTCATTATTGTGTCAGTCTGGCGGGGTGTCGGCTGCTTGCGCGGGTCCGGTGAGGGTGATGTGGTGGCGGGCAGCGTGTTTGTGCAGGTCGTTGAGGGTGCGGAGG
>JAFARZ010000216.1 GCA_019245115.1 Streptosporangiaceae bacterium
TAACGGCCCGAGCGCCACGTCGAGGGCGCGCTCCACCGCGTCGCCGAACCTGAGCCGGTCCGCGATGCCGGCCACCGCGTCCTCCGGGTACAGGTCGAGGTCGGCCGACATCGCGCCGAGTTCCATCTCGTCGAGTCCCAGATCGGCGAAGATCGACATGTCCCCGGCAGGCAGCACCTGGTCGAGTTCGTCGTCCGACGGCACCGGTATGTCCAGCGCCTCGAGCACGTGGCGCGCCAGCGGATAGTCCACCGCCGCGGTCAGGTCGGACAGGAACAGCGAGACATCCTCGCCGAACACGCGGACGGCGAGGAAGAAGTCATCCCCCACGCCCGCGAAGCCGATCGTGCCGCCGATACTCGGCTGCCGCCGCAGCGCGTTCACGAACGCGTCCAGATCGGTCGTCACGGCGGCAGGCAGCGCATCCGCTTCCCACCGGTCCTCTTCCCGATAGACGATGATGGCGAAGTCCGTCTCATTCGCGTCCGTCATCGTCATCCCACCAGCATGCCCTGCACGGAGGAATGTTGTCAGATAGCCGGCACCCGTGACGGCAGAATCGCCGGAACGACGTGCCCAGACATGGGAATCCGGCTCAGCGTGGCATACTGAAGCGCACGCGCGGGCATACTCAGGCCGACCAAGGCGCGCTAACATGGGGTCTGAGATGAAGGCAGATAACTCTGGGCAACCAGGGAGGCGACGTGAATCTTAAGACGGTCCTTGGGTGGGTCGCGCTCGCCTTCGTCGTCTGGTGGATAGTTACGGCGCCTACGAGCGCCGCGCACATCGTCCACAACGTCGGCAACTTCCTCTCGACGGCGGCGCATGGCTTCTCCAGTTTCGTCTCGTCGATTTAACTACTGAGGGTGCGATGAGGCTGGTCCCGAGCAGTGACACGGTACCGACCTCGGTCAACAAGTACCTCCTGCCCCACGAGCGTCAGGTAATCACGGTCCGCCAGCATCCCGCCGTACTCATCCGGCCCATCGCCGAGACCCTCGTCGGCCTGGCGCTGGCGGGCTGGCTGAGCAACTCGGTCGCCCACGGCAACAACACGGTTATCCTGGTCATCTGGCTACTGTGGGCGGTACTGCTGATCCGGCTGGCCGGCAAGGCCTTCGAGTGGTCGGTGAACTACTTCGTCGTCACGTCGCAGCGGATGCTGCTGGCGACCGGCATCGTGACCCGCAAGGTGAACATGATGCCGCTGGGCAAGGTCACGGACATGAGCTTCCAGCGATCCACGCTGGGTCGCATCCTGGGCTACGGCGAGTTCATCCTCGAGTCGGCCGGCCAGGACCAGGCGCTGCGCGTCGTCGACCACCTGCCCTATCCCGAGCAGCTGTACCTCGAGGTGTGCGGGCTGATCTTCAAGGGCAAGGACGACGAAGACTAGGCCGGACGCCGGGGAGTTAAGGGCCGATAAGGCCGTCACTAGGACGATCCCGACCGCGGCGAGCAGCAGCCCGAACTGCTGTAGCGCGCGCATCCGCTCGCGCAGCACCAGCCTGGCCAGCAGCACGGTGGCTCCCGGATACAGCGACGTGAGCACCACCGCGAGCCCGAACGCTCCGGCGCGGGTGGCCAGGATGTAGCAGACGTTCGCGGTCGCGTCCACCACGCCGGAGAGCAGCGCGATGGCCAGCAGCCTGCGGTTGACCTCGCCGCGCCACAGCGGCCGGATCCTGGCGACGGAGATCACCGCCAGTGCCAGCGCGCTCCCGGTGACTCGCTGCACGACGACCGGCCATAGCACAGCGGAGTGACCCGCGTTTTTCAAAAAGAGGAAGAACATCCCGAACGACATTCCTGCGACCACCCCATACGCGAGACCGCGCAGCGTGGCTGACGGCCCAGGTCCAGCCGCTCCCGCCGGGTCGGCTGGCCGGTTATCCGCATCGCCGTTCTGAACGCTGACCAGGACTATCGCTGTCAGGCAGGCCGCGGCCCCTGCGATTACCGAGGGCCCTGGGCGCATACCGCCGGCGATCGCGACGGCGACCGGCAGCACCGTGGACACGAGCGCCGATATCGGCGCGACCACGCTCATTGGCGCTCGAGCGAACCCGGCGTAGAACGCGGCGAGGCCAACCGCTCCGGCGACTCCGCCCGCCGCGGCCCACGCCACTCCCGGCCAGGTGCCGAGCGAGGTGGCCGAGAAGATCCCGCGCCCGAAGGTAGCGCCCGCCAGCGCGGCGGCAAGCACCACGAGTGCGCCGGCCGGCATCGTCACCGCCATGACGGCCAGCGCGCTGGCCCGGCGCGACGCGACCCCGCCGAAGAAGTCGGCGGTGCCGTACAGCACGGCGGCGGCAAGCGCGAGAATGAGCATGACAGACTCCGTCGGCGGTCGGAATATTGCATTACACGGTTCATTATAATGACCGAATGGGTGGACCATGACCGAAGTACCGTTGCTGGCTGGTGCCATGGCCCGGACCATGCAGGCG
Organism: Streptosporangiaceae bacterium; assembly: GCA_019245115.1. GTDB lineage: Bacteria > Actinomycetota > Actinomycetes > Streptosporangiales > Streptosporangiaceae > JAFARZ01. Next base: position 2,454 of record JAFARZ010000216.1, read on the forward strand.
TTGCGGGCCGAACGTGGCTGGTCGCTGGATCAGCTCGCGGCCCGCTCCGGGGTGAGCAAGGGCGTGCTGGTCGCTCTGGAGCAGGGCCGCTCCAACCCGAACCTCGCTACGCTGGCTCGGATCGGCGACGCGTTCGGCGTCCCGGTGACGCTGCTCGTCGACGTCGGCTCGGAGCCGGCCGTCCTGATCGGCGATGCCTCACGGGTCCTGTGGCAGGGCCCGTCCGGTGGGACGGGGACCATCCTCGGCGCCACCGATCCGCCGTGGGGCGCCGAGCTGTGGCGCTGGGAGCTACAGCCGGGCGAGTCGTTCGGCGGCGAGGCGCACGTTCCCGGCACCCGCGAGATGGTGTGCGTGGAATCCGGCACGCTGACGGTGACCGTCGCGGGCGAACGGCACGAGATCGGCCCCGGCCGGAGCGCTCGCTTCGCCGGCGGACTACCGCACCGTTACAACAACACTGCCGGTGAACTGGTCCGGTTCACCATGGTGGTGGTGATACCCCCGGCCCGGGACTTAGGGCTAACCCGATGGGGCCTATCTGGGTGAGGCCGACGGCGGCCTGGCTGTGGTGCAGCAGCCAGTCCCGCGCGGCGACCGCGGAGCCGCGGGCACCGGCCATATCCAGGTCCGGAACCAAGGCGATCACGGCCACGTTGGCCTGCTCCTCACGCAGTTGCGTGTTCTCGCGCACCTGCGCCAGGAACCAGCCGCGGAAGTGGGGCGCTGCCTCAACCACGCCGCCGCCCAGGAAATAGGCATCTGGATCAAGGAAGTTCGAGGCGATGGTGAACAGCCGCCCGAGCGCGATCGCCTGCTGCCGGAAGATCGCCAGCGCGAGCGGGTCGCCGTCCTCGCCGTAGCCGCGCACCAGCTTCGCCGCCTTGCCCAGCGGATGCCTGGCCAGCTCATGACCGGGATACCTGGTCAGCCAGTACGGCAGCAGGTTGTTCTGGATCCCGGTAAGCGAGGCCACGCTCTCCACGTCGGCCAGCTGGCCGCAGTTGCAGCTGGGGGTGGGCTGTCCGTCGTCGAGCAGGCCCTCCATGGGGATCGTGACGTGCCCGAGTTCGCCGGCCATCCCGGCCGCGCCCTTGATCACCTGGCCGGCCTCGATGAGTCCCCCGCCCAGTCCGGTACCGACGATGGCGGACACCGAGCCGTGCACGGCCGAGTCGGCGCCGTACCGGATGTGATGCGCGTACAGCGCCGCCGCGTTGCCGTCGTTGTTGTAGACGACCGGCAGCCCCACGCGCTGGGCGAGAGCGCCGCGGATGTCGTACCCACGCCAGGGCGGATCGCCGAAGTTCGTCGCTCCCTTGGACGAGATGACGCCGTCGGCGCTGGCCGGGCCCGGCGTGTCCAGGCCGATGGCGCGCACCTTGGACAGCGGGACCCCGGCGAGATCGAGGACGTGATCGATGGAGCCGACCAGCGCCTCGATGGCCCGGTCCGGGCCTTCCTTGACAAAGCTCGGCACCTCGGCCATCTGCTCCAGCAGGAACCGGCCGTCGGAGTCCAGCACGGTCCCGTTGTTGGAGGTGCCGCCGTTGTCAATGCCAACAACCACCCACTCCGGCATGGCCCCTCCTCGCGCGCGCCCTGAGCCACGCATAGTGTACGGGAAACGGGCGCGCGGCGAGGAGGATTTGCTCTTGTCGCAGACCTATTGAGCTGGTACGCGGTCCCAGAACCGTAGCTCGCCGCACCTGGCGATGAAATCTTCAGGCGAACGCTCGTCGAGGGCGATGAAGCCGCCGTCCATCAGCGGGGCGACGCCGCTGGCTTCGAACAGCGGCCCGGCATCGCCGGTGAAGCCGATGAACTTGCAGTGCGCGTAGGCGTCGGTGACGAAATCGCGGGCGGCAGGCATCGCGGCCAGCTCGGTGGCGCCGTCCTTTGAGGTCAGGACGACCACCGCGTCATACAGCACCGACGGGCCGCCGTCGATCTTCTGGTCAGCGGGCAGTCGTGCGCCGTTGCCGACGTCGATGCCCCCGACGGTAGGCGCGACGAGCTCCACGTTGACGTGCTCGCGC
>JAFARZ010000443.1 GCA_019245115.1 Streptosporangiaceae bacterium
CACCGGCGCGCCCAACCCCTTGGACAGGCAGAACTGCACCGAGTCCGCGTACCGGGCGATCTCGACGGCGGGCACGCCCATGGCCACCGAGGCGTTGAACAGCCTCGCCCCGTCCAGGTGCAGGCTGATGTTGTGCTCGGTGGCGAATTGGCGGACCTGCCGCAGGTAGTCCAGCGACAGGACCATGCCACCGCACCGGCTCTGCGTGTTCTCCAGGCAGATCAGCGACGGCAGCGCGAACTGCGGGTCCTCGGGGTCCGGCGGGAAGCCCGCCTCCAGGTCGGCCAGTGCGATCGTGCCGTCGGCCTGGTTCGGCAACGGCTCGTAGGACACGCCACCGCACACCGAAGCGCCGCTCGCCTCGTAGACGTAGATGTCGCTTTCGGCGCCCACCAGCACCTTTGAGCCGCGCGGGGCGTGCACCATGATCGACGCCAGGTTCGCCATCGTGCCGCTCGGCATGAAGCACGCCGTTTCCTTGCCGGTCAGCTCCGCGGCGCCTTCCTCGAGCCGGGCGACGGTCGGGTCCTCGCCGTAAACGTCGTCGCCCAGCGGCGCGATGACCATTGCCTCCAGCATCCGGGGCGCCGGCAGGGTGAACGTGTCGCTGCGCAGTTCGATCACGAGTGCTGCCCTTCCGTCGCGAGGACAACGCGGCAGTGTGCCGCGGCCGCATCGAGTGCCGCGGCCGTCTCCGTCGCCGAGTCGGTGTGCGCGATGAGGTAGCCGAGCCGGTCGTAGGCGTTGCGGGGCGGGCGAACCGGCTGTCCCGGTCGCGCGGTCACGACGACCTGCTCGACGCCCGGCACGGCCCGTGCCGCGTCGACGCCGTCGATCGTCTCCAGCACACCGGGCCGGTCCGCGGTCAGGAACTGGATGCCCGCCGTACCGGCCGATGAGGCAGCCAGGTCGGGCTCCCGGCCCACCGCGGCGCCCAGTTGCAGGCTCAGCAGGTCGACGCCAGTGGCGAGCCGGATCGCCTCATGGATCATGCCGCCCGCCGGCCGGGGGTTGATCTCGACCACGGCCGGGCCTGCCGCGGTGAGGCGCACCTCGGTGTGCGTCGCCCCGGTGCGGATGCCCGCTGCGGCCAATGCAGAGGTGACCGTCGAGACCAGGGCGTCACGGTCCGAAGTGGACAGCGGTGCGGGGAACAGGTGCCTGCTCTCCACGAAGTGCGGTGGCGCGCCGAGTGTCTTGGCCGTGACGCCGACGCAGTGCGCCTGACCCGCTCAGGAGAACATCTCCACGCTGTACTCGGGGCCGTCGAGGTACTCTTCGACTAGGGCCACCCCGGCCATCCGTTGCCCGCGCACGTTCTCGGTCACTGCGAGCACGGCCTCGACCTGCGCGGTCGCCTGCTCGGCGTCCGTGCACAGCAGCACGTTGTGGGAACCGGAGTCGTCCGCGGGCTTGACCACGCACGGCAGACCGACCGCCGCCACCGCGTCCGCGACCTGGGAGACGGCGTCCACGACGGCGAACCGCGATTGGCCAACCCCCGCAGTAGCCAGCAACCGCCGCAGCGCCGCCTTGTCCCGGCAGACGGTGATCGCCTCAACCGGGTTGCCGGGCAGTCCGAGCCACCCGGTCAGCTCGGCCGCCGTCGCCGCGTAGAACTCGCTGGTCGTAGCGATGCCGGCGAGGTCCTCGCGGCGGAACCGCTCCTGGACGGTCTCGCGCAAGGCGGGCAGCGAACCGGTGTCGCACACCAGGACCTCGGCGGAGGTCGACGCCAGGCCCAGGTAGCGGTCGGGGTTGTCGGTGAGCAGCAACGGCCGCAACCCGAGGTCGCGCGCCACGCCCAGCGCGGCCATGCCGGAACCGGTGGTGTTCGACTCGACGAAGAGCAGGGTCTGCGTGCTGTCGTCCGGTGCCTTCATCACCGCGCGCGACCACTTGTGGACCGTGGTGCCGTAATCGACAGGCTCGGGGGTGGTGGCGATCTCCAGGGCCGCCAACCGGTGCTCGGTCCAGTATTCGTCGCTGTAAACCGTGCCCGTGTAGCGGTCGCCGCGGTCCGGCAGGATGCCGACGATCTTCGTGCCCGGCTCGGCCCTGGCCGCCATGTCGGTGAGCACCCGGTACACCGACCCGGAGGTGTTGCCGCCGAAGATCTGCTGCTCGGCCGCGAGCGCCCTGGTTGCGGCGAACGCCTCATGGTCGTTGAGCCAGTGGATCTCGTCGATCGCGCGCCGGTCGAGGTTGTGCGGCAGCAGGCTGTTGCCGAGGCCGCTCTGCAGCCGCTTCGGGTCGTCAGGCTGGTTGAACAGCATGCTGCCAACGCAGTCGACGCCCATGACGTGCAGGTGCGGCAGGGTTTCCCGCAACGCCCGCGCGGTTCCGGTCAGCGAGCCGCCGGACCCGACCGAGCCGACCAGCACGTCCACGGTCCCGAGGTCGTCGATGAGCTCGCGGGCCAGCCCGCGGTACGCGCCGGGGTTGTCCGGGTTGCTGTACTGGCGCGGCCAGAACGCGCCGGGAGACTCCCGCAGCAGGGTCGCCAGCGTCTCCAGGCGAGCGCTCTGCCAGCCGTGCGCCGACATGCCGGACACGACGTGCACCTCGCAGCCCAGCGCCCGCAGCTTCGCCAGCGTCATCGGGTCGATGCGCGGGTCGGTGACGATGTGGACGGGGTGGCCGAGCGACCGGCCCACCAGTGCGACGCCCAGCGCCATGGTGCCCGACGAGCTTTCCACGATCGGCGCGCCCGGCTTCAGCGCGCCGACCCGCTTGGCTTCCAGCAACGCGTTGCGGGCGACCCGGTCCTTCATCCCGAACGGGTTCTGTAGCTCCAGCTTCGCGAACACCTCGACACCCGGTGGGGCGTCGAGCCGCAACCGGACCAGGGGTGTGGAGCCGATCACGGTGGTCATGGACTCATACAGCATTCGGCGACTCCTCGCTCACGGGCAGGGACAGGAGCCGGTCGGTCTCCGTGAGCGCGCCGCGGACGGTGCCGGAGCGCTCCTGTTCCCACCGCGCCAGCCGGTCCGCTTCGGCGGTCTGGTCGGCGAGCGTCGCGGCGACGTGGTGCGGGTTGGTCGACCCGGTCGAGGACATCCGGCGCAGGGCGCGCTCGGCGTCGAACGCCTCGGCCAGGATCCGTTCCGGCTCGGCCACGGCGAACCTGGCGTCGGCCAGCACCGAGCGCAGCTGCTCGGGAGCGGGCTCGGTGGGCGGCAGACCGCGCCCCGCTACGGCGACGACGTAGCGGCCGGCCAGCACCTGGGCGGTGCGCCACGGGACGTCCGCGCTGAGCGTGAGCGCGTTGGCCAGCGCGAACCCGCCGAGGAACTCGTCGTCGCACACCGCGCGCATCCGGTCCTCGCGGAACCTCAGCCGGTCCAGCACCGCGCGGAACAGTCGCAGCACGCTGTCGAGCGCGGCGAACGCGTCCGCGAAGTGCCTGCCGGCCTCTTTGGAGACTTCGACCAGGTTGCTGAACGGGGTGTTGCGCTGCCCGAGCAGCATGTCGACGTGGTAACCGCTCAGGTGGGCGGTGCGGCCACGGATCCGTTCCAGGACCGGGAAGTTCTTCTTCTGCGGCATGGCCGACGAGATGCCGGAGAGCTCGTTGGGAAGGTCGAGGAACCCGTACTGGCTGCCGCCCCACGCGAGCAGGTCGGTGACGAACCGGCTGAGCGCGCAGCCGATCAGGCTGAGCTCGGCGGTGGCCTCCAGCGCCCAGCTCCGCGACGCCACCGCGACCAGTGCAGATGGCTGCGGCCGCGCGAAACCGAGCAGGCGCGCCATCCGTTCGCGGTCCCACGGCAGCTCCTGGCCCGCCATCGCGCCCGCGCCCAACGGGCAGGCGTCGACCAGGTCGTAGGTCGCGGCGAGCCTGCGGACGTGGTGCAGCACCTGCTCGCCCAGCGCGGCCAGGTAGAACCCCGGTGTGATCACCTGCGTGGCCTGGTGGTGGGTGAAGCCGGGCATTGGCAGCTCCGCGGTCCGCGCCGCGAGCGCCCGCACCGAGGCCGAGAACAACAGCAGCTCGCGCACCGCGCCAGCGATCCGGCTGCGGGCGAAGAAGAGCTGAGCGGTGGCCTGCAGGTCGTTGCGGCTGCGGTCGGCGTGCCACCGCGCGACCGGGCGCCCGACACCGTGTTCCACGTGCCGCTCGATCGCGAACGCGACGTCGGAGAAGTTCGCGGTGGGATCGGCGGTGAGCACCTCGGCGGTCACGGTCGAGGTCTGCCTGGTGCAGCTGCCCGCGCGGGAAAACCGCCTGCCCGAACGGCACCCCGGCACGTACGAGAAGCTCGCGGTGGACGCGACACTCGGCCTGCTGCCGTACCTCGACCGGCCGTCGGGGTTCTTCGGGCACTGCG
>JAFARZ010000003.1 GCA_019245115.1 Streptosporangiaceae bacterium
CAGGACCGGTCATGGGATGCCTCCTGAAGATCGCCTGTGCTGACCAGGACATGCGCACCAGGCCCATCCCCGGGCCCCGGCCTGGCCCGATAGCCGCGGCCCGGCACGCACAGCCGCCTGGCCGCAGGTCCGGTTACTGCCGTGCCCGGGATCATCTTCGATGAAACTGAACCGGGCGGCATTGAAGCCAGCCCGATGAGCCGTCTGACATCACAGGGCTCCGGCTCGCAGGATCACCTCTTCTGCGCGCCTCCGCTGAGGGTCGAGAAGGAAGCGCGATCAGTGGGCTCTGTCGCATATCTCGCGGGATGATAACGTTGGCCACCCGATGGCTGGCGCCCCACATGCCCCGCAGGCACCACCCGTTACTGATCACCATATCCGGAATGGGGCCTGTGGGCCCCCGGCCCCGTCTATCGGGGCCTGTGGGCCCCGGCCCCCGTATACCGGCCGGTCACCCCGCCGTGACCGACCAGAAATATGCGCCAGAGTCATCAGTGTGCGCGAGAAGTGACACGCACTTCGGCTTGCGGCCGGTGATGCCGAGGAGCACGATAGCCAGCCTCGCCCCCGCCCGGAACTCACCAAGGCTCCTATGGTCCCGCACCATGCCCGCCTCTGATCACACAACCACTTCGCTGACTGGAAGCTGTAGATGGACAGGTCACATCGCGGGTAGCACCGCTACGCTCGGCCGCGTGGCTCATCTCGATCCGGGGGTCCTCGACTGGGCGTCAGCGGTGCTGGGGAGCCAGGTAACGGTGGTCCGTAGCCTGCGGCTGGGCGGCTCACCCTGGCTGCTGCGGACCGATGACCGCAACGCCGTGCTGCGAGTCACTGCCGCGGAACGGATGCGCGAAGCAGAGACCGAGGTCGCGGCGATGACCTGCGCAGCCCGCGCCGCGAATGCCGGCTTTCCGGTCGCGGAGCTGCTCGGCTACGACCTCGCCGAACAGACCGGGTACGCGCTGGTGCTCACCGGGCACCTGCCCGGCTCGAGCATCATCCCGGCTGAGCCAGAGGCGGCCCAGCTCCGTGCCCTGGGTGCCGCCGCGGCCCGGATCAGCTCGGTCCCGCTCACCCCGAACCGCGCGCTCCCGGTCCGACGCCGGCCGATCGAGGCCGAGGACTTCGCCCGGATGCGCCGCGAGCTGGGAGCGCCAGACTTGCTGCGCGCGGCCGAGGCGGCCGTTGCCGCGGCCCGGCCCGATGACGACCGGGCCGGCCTGGTGCACGGCGATCTGTGGCACGGCAACACGCTGTGGGACGCTGACGGTCGCCTGACCGCGGTACTGGACTGGGACTGCGCCGGAGCCGGGTCGGCCGGCATCGACCTCGGCTCGCTGCGCTGCGACGCCGCCTGGTGCCACGGCCCGCAGGCCGCCGGCGACATCCTGCGCGGCTGGGAAGCCGAGGCAGGGAGGCCCGCCCGCGACGTCCCCTACTGGGACGCGGTCGCGGCGCTCGCGTCCCCGCCGGACATGGGCTGGTTTCCCGAGTCGATGGCCGCCCAGGGGCGCCCCGACCTGACCCGCGAGGTCATGCTGGAGCGCCGGGACGCCTTCCTGCTGGCGGCCTTGTATGAGCTGGAAACCGCCGGCTAGCGCGTACGCATCGAACCTTGGCTGGCGGATCCCGAGAGAGGCGAAAGCGCCTAGCCTCCGCGCATATAGGCGACTTGTGCACCGGCTCAGCGGGCGGCGCGACCGTCAGCGGTGTGCCGGAAGATCATTATGACGGCATCCTGCTGGGGAGAAGGCGATCTTCCAAATTTCTCCCAATACGGAGACAGCTCCCATCCGGTGCGTAGGATAGGAGCTGTCAGCGGAGCTTCTGACCTGGTCTTACATCTGTGGGCGATACTGGGATCGAACCAGTGACCTCCTCGGTGTGAACGAGGCGCTCTCCCGCTGAGCCAATCGCCCGCCGCCGGGTCTCGTCCCGGCGCTCCCATAGGTTAGCGCATCTTCACGGTTCGCGGCACGTCGCCACGGCGACGGGACACCACCCGGGCCGGTTGT
>JAFARZ010000094.1 GCA_019245115.1 Streptosporangiaceae bacterium
CATCAACTGGCCGGTCATCGCCGCCCTGTCCCCGGGCATGCCGTACAACACCGACGGGCTGATCGTGGCGAACCAGCCGTGGTCGGGCTGGTACTCCCTCGGCAAGCAGCTGTGGGTGACCGCGCAGACCACCCAGTTCACCTCGCCTGGGTGGACCTACATCGACTCGGCCAGCGGATACATCGGCGGCAGCGGGAGCAACGGCAGCTACGTCACGCTGAAGTCGCCTGACGGGACCGACTGGAGCTCGATCATCGAGACCACGCAGGCATCCTCGCCGCAGACCGTGAACTACACGATCACCGGCGGCCTGTCGGCCGGGACGGTGCATGTATGGAGCACCAACGTCAACTCCAGCGACCCCTCGACCTGGTTCGTACACTCGGCCGACATCACGCCCAGCAACGGCAGCTTCTCACTCACCCTGCAACCCGGGAACGTGTACTCGCTGACCACTACCACAGGGCAGGGCAAGGGCACCGCCGCATCGCCGGGCCAGGGGTCGCTGGCGCTGCCGTATTCCGACAATTTCGACAGCGACACTGTGGGGCAGCAGCCGCCGTACCTGGCGCAGATGCAGGGCGCGTTCGAGGTCGAGCCGTGCGCGGCCGGCCGGTCCGGGCAGTGCGTCCAGCAGCAGGCCCCGGTCCGGCCGATCGAATGGGACAGCAACGCCAACCCCTTCACGATCGGCGGCTCACCGAACTGGACCAATTACACAGCCTCCGCCGACGCGCTCATCACGCAGCCAGGCGCGGTGCAGCTGTTCGGCCGGGCCGGCACCCAGGCCGGGTACTTCCCGCCCGCGGTCAGCGGCTACTACCTGCAGCTATCCAACACCGGCGGCTGGCAGGTCATCCGCGAAGCCAGCAACGGCGCAACCACCACGCTGGCCAGCGGCACCATGTCCGCACCGGGCACCGGCACCTGGCAGCACATGACGCTGACTTTCAGCGGCAGCACGATCACCGCGGCGATCAACGGCACCACGGTCGCCACCGTGAACGACTCCACCTACGGCTCGGGCATGGTCGGCTTCGGTGTCAACGGCTACCAGACCGACCAGTTCGATAACCTGTCCGTCACCTCGGCCGGGAGCTCCGGCGAGTCCGTCGGCCCGATCACCGCCGGCGATGACAGCGCCAAGTGCGTGGACGACAACGCCCAGTCGACCGCGAACGGCACCAAGATCCAGTTGTGGGACTGCAACGGCGGTCCGAACCAGAACTGGACCGTCGCGTCTGACGGCACCTTGCAGGTCTTCGGCAAGTGCATGGACATCACCGGCGCCAACTACGGCAACGGCACGAACATCGAGCTGTGGGACTGCAACGGGGGCGCCAACCAGCAGTGGCACTCCACCAACGGCACCCTGGTCAATCCCGCCTCCGGTAAATGCCTCGACGACCCAGGCTCCAACACCGCCAACGGCGCCCAGCTCGACCTGTGGACCTGCGGCGGCGGCACCAACCAGAAATGGACCATTCCTTAGTGGGCGGGATCGTAAGTTCGTCTAGGGGCTGCGCTCGCCCAATCCCGTGATTGTCACAAGGGCGCGGCTCCTCCGAGGGAGCAGTATGCCGATGGTGCCATCGGTGCCGCTCAAACCGATCAGTAGCGCTATAGAGCGTGCCCAATGGCGCCATCGGTGCCGCTGGCCAGGGAGCAGCACCTGGCTGTCACTTTAAGGGAGCCACACCCTTGTCACCAACCATGGGGTCAGGTGCCCATGAATGTCACATTCAAGGGGTTCGCAGCGGCACTGGGGATCACAGCACAAGTCCCAGTGGTTGGTCCCTTGCAGCTCCCGGGTAACACGATCAGAGCGCCGGACCGATCACCCCAGGCCCCGACGAACTTCCGGAGCGCCCCACTAAGGCCGGGAGCTAGGCACCCCGGATCAGCCCTGGACGACGTGCCCCACGACGATCGTCCAGACCTGGCCGGTCCTCCAGTCCGTGATCGTGGCCGTGATGTACGCGGCATTCACGAGCAGGATCGGGGCGTCGCTGTCGCTGGGCTGGTTCACCACGCAATTGCCGTTGGCCTGGACTGTCGTGTAGGTCCACGACGTGGCGCCTGTGTGCGGGTCGATGAAACCAGGCGTGGGGCCGATGACGGGAACGACCGTGAATGTGATCCTGTCTCCAGGCACGGTGATGCCTACGGGCCACACGCGCATGCCGCTCGGCGGCTCAGGGACCGTGTCGCCGTTGGCGAGCGTCCCGTCCGGCGTCGCCATCCACGCGGCTGTCGGCTGATTGCAGGTCAGCGCCATAGCACTGCCCGGGGCGAGCGCGACCGTCCCGGAAGCGGTGATCGCGCCGGCCGCCAGCAGCGAGAGCCACCTGCGTCGGATGCTGAACATGGCGAACCTCCAGTGCCAGGTGCGCCGATGACCTGGGCGCATCGATGAGTGACAGCGTCCCTGACGGGCGCCCATCCCGCGTCCAGCGAGCGTTCAGTGGCCAGTGAACGCTCGCTGGACCACCGCTGGACACCCCCGCCGCACATTCGGACTGACTCTCCCAACGGCTCCCCTCCGACGGAGCCGGGTGTCTCGATTCGGAGGTTTCGCATGCTGAAACGCGCACGGCGATCAGCCTTCGCGCTTGCCGCCAGCGGCGCACTGGCGCTCATGGCGGTCGTGGTGGTGCCACCAGGAACCGCGCACGCCGCGACCTGCGGGCAGCCGACGCACGTCTGGTGGGCGACGCCGGGCGGATCGCTCGGCGGTGGCGACACGGTCACTCTTGGCCCCGGTTCACCGGCATGGGCCACGGGTGTGGTCGCTCCCAACACCACGATCTACTACTGGACGACAGATGGCTACTTCTTCGTGAATGGCCAGACCGAGACCGCCTTTACCACCACCCCGTCGGACGGCAACTGCGTCGTCCACCATCAGAACAACCAGATATACATTCCGGCGCAATCCGGGCCGATCGACGTCTACGCCTCCTACGAGCAGTGGGAAACCCGCACCTGGGTGCAGACCTACGTCGGCCAGATCGTCATCGGCTGAGCATGTGACCTACTCCCGGCCGGCCGTGCCGCGCGATGTCGCGGCACGGCCGCTCACAGTCAGCTCTCAACCCAGGAGGTATCGCATGATGAAACGCGCTCGGCCATGGGCGCTCACCCTGGCATTGACAGTCACCCTTGGCCTGGCCGTTCAGGGGAGCGCGCTGGCCTCGGCGGCCAGCAGGACTCACGGGCTCTCCGCGAGCCAGCCCTCCCGCGCGCCCGCCCTGAGCACGTGCGCAGCGGTCCAGTCACACCGCCGGGCACTCACGGCGCAAGGCCTGACCCGTGCGATGTGCGTCACCCAGCTGACCAGCAAGAGCGCTCGCCCTGCCGACCGCGCGCGGACCGCTGACCTGTTCTGCGCGATCAACCGCTTCGAGATCTGCACGAACAGCACCGGCACCATCAGCGTGATCGATCTGAGCAACGGCCAGACCGTCGGCCAGCTGTCCTACGCTCTCCAGCAAGACATCGTACTGAATCCGAACAGCCTCACGTTCGGGGAGAATTACAACATGAACTTCACCGGTGGCTGGGGCAACATCCTGGGCATGAACGTGGGCCTGGCGGTGACCTGCGGACCAGACTGCTCGGCGACCACGAACTTCACTAACCCGGGCCCGGCTTACGTGGGCGGGAGTTTCGGAGGGGGCATCAGCTACAGCGACTTCCCTGTTGTCATCGACAACACGCGCAGCACCTACACTCTGACAGCCACCGGTCCCGGGGCCCCAGGTGTGGGGGTGACCCAGTCACAGCCCTACCGCTGCGACACCATCGCCAGCTTCAATAGCGGCTGCGTGAACCCTGGCTACTGGCCGATCCTGACCACAATGGTGAGCCTGCCGACGATAGCCCAGAACATCAGGAACGTCCAGTCGGCCGGCCCGCACCACTACGGCAGGATGGCGGGCGGCTTTCCCCTCATCAGGAACGACAGCCTCCAGGCCGCGAACAACGCGGCGGCCTGTCCGCCGCCGGGCTCGCAGCCACCGAACACAACGTGCGATGAGTATCCATTCGCATCCACGTCGCAAGGCGCCTCGCAGACACAGAAGCCGGACTGGAACTCGGTCTGGGCCCCGGTGAGCGAGCAGAATGCCCAGGGCGGCTACATCAGTTCCTTCTACCAGACCAACCGCGTGCTCTCCGGCGACGCCTTCTGGGTTCAGGTGTAAGGCGAGCAAGCCATGCCTGCCGGGACCGCCTGCCCGATGGTCAGCCACTCGCAGTACTGGATACAGGATGACCTGCTGGAGACCGATCCTTCGATGTACGTCGGCTTCAACGGGCTCGTCTCGGCTCAGGGCGGCGTCGCCATCGTCCTGACGGGCACCTCGTCCGGTCAGATCAGGCTCACTGCCGAGAGCCGCCTCAGCGCCCCGCAAGCCGTGGACCTCGCGCCATGGGACGAGGTTGTCGAGGTGAGTCTGGTCTTCGAGAACGGCACCGCCCGGATTCTGGCGGGCATGGGAACAGTGGTCCCCGGCCTGCCGCTCTTGTCAGCGGCAGGCCGGGGACCGTACCGGGTACGGGTACATGCCCGCGGCCGGGATCGCGCCATGACCGAAGGCGCAGGCCAGGATCCGACCGAAGAGCACCTGGTGATCGCCTGGCCTGCGGCGCAGGCGCCCGAGACGTGCCACAAGCTCAGCGACGCCTATGGCGCCGCGATTCGGGCCGGCTGACAGGCCCATCACGGCGCGTGCGCTAGCCGGTCCCTGATCTCGCCCGCCTGCGGATCATCCAGATCGTCGAGGATCGCCAGTGCCTGGCGCCACGACTGGCGAGCCGCCACGGGCCGGCCGGTACTAGCGAGAAGGTCTCCGAGCGTACGCAA
>JAFARZ010000154.1 GCA_019245115.1 Streptosporangiaceae bacterium
ATGTCGTCTTTGCTAGAGTGCGCTGAACAGCCTGGGTGAACTATGCATACCGATACATAGCGGGCACATGGGCCATCCTTCAGTGGGAAGAAAAGAGCCCTTTGGAAGAAAAGGTGCCGGAAACCGGCGCCCTATCCTCCGCGAAGCTCTTTTCTTCCACGTCGTCCACCGCAGCTGCCGTCACATAACGGTCATATCAGGACAAAATCGGCACCCGCTACGACACGCCGCAGACTCGATTTGTTTTGGAACGCGCACATAGTGCATCAAAGTCACCACAGAACCCCGAATTTCCGCGGTAATCTGAGCGACCCCCTGCGCGGACATCGGCCGCTGTGATACCCGGATTACTTGACCGAAGGTGCTCTAGCGGCGGGCGCGGGAGGAGACACCACCGTCCGTTCGTGGAAAAGGGCTTGGGTTTAGGCGCAAGCAGTCGGGTGATCCGGAGCGGGTCCAGCGGTACCCGCGATGCGCGGCACCGTGGCGCTTAAACTAGGCCGGACCGGATCCGGGAGGCGATCGGCGGCGTGGACGAGCGGGTCAGGCAGGCAGGGCTGCTCCATGAGCGAGCGGTATTCACTGGCGATGCGGAACTGCTGGCGGCCGCCGACCGCGAGCTTGACGCGGCAGAAGCCGATCTGGCCGTAGCGCGCGGCAAGCTGATGCACGCGCGGTTCGTGCTGCACCGCGACCGAGACCCATCCGCGGCTGAAGGGGACCCCGGCGAGCTCCTGTTGTTCGAACGCGCCGCCGGGCTGTACCGGACGCTAGGCGACATTCGCGGACAAGCCGATGCGCTGTTCTGGGTCGGCTGCTTCCATCAGGTCATCAGCCGCGACAATTCCACCGCGATTCCCGTCCTCAAGCAGTCCCTGGAACTGGCATCACAGGCAGGCGACAAGGCGGTGATGTCCGAGGTGCTGCGACACCTGGGTATCGCGGCTCATGCTTGCGGAGACCTGGAGACAGCCAGGCAGCGGCTGGAGGAATCCACGCTGCTGCGCCGTGAGATCGGGCTCCTGCCCGCAGTGGCCTCGAACATGGTCGGCCTGGCTTACATCGCCGCCGCCCAGGACCGTGCCGATGACGCGCTGGCACTGATCAGCGAGGGCTGCGCGATCGCCCAGGCTAGCCAGGCGGACCGCACTCTGCGGCAGCTCAACGAGGCACGCGCGGCAATCTCAGCCCAGCACCCCACCAGCCCGCCTGAGATCCAGCGCCCGGGCCGCTGACAAGCCCAGATCCGCCCGCTGTCAGGTCAGTTACTGGGCCGCGGACACGCCACGGCCGGAACGGCCGCTCACTTATCTGAAGGCGCTGATCGGCAGATGGCCGCATGATAGATCGCGTGATCGCTGACGAAGTGACTGGGCCCGAGCGATTGCTCTGGGACGCCTATCGGTGTGGCACGTGGGTGGACCTGCGGGTCGGCGACCCATCGGCCGACAACCTGGAGAACGCCGGGTCGTGGCAAGCCTCGCGGACGATACGTGCCGAGGTGATCGCTGCCCTGCTGCTCGGTGCGTGTGACCTGAAGCCGGGACGGGCTCCTGGCATTCGCCTTCGCGGCGCGCGGATCAGCGGCCGGCTGGATCTTATGGGCGGTACGCTAACAGGCCCGCTGGTCTGCGAGGGGTGCTACTTCGACACCGAGCCTCGCTTTACCGAGTCAGCTGCCAGGACGGTTTGGATTGCCGGTTCTCGCCTTCCTGGATTCGATGGCACCCGTATGCGCCTAGACGGAATCTTGAACCTGCGATCCTCGGCGTTCGGCTCGGCTGTCAGGCTGGATCAGGCGAAGGTCACCGGTCAGGTGTGCCTGCGTGATGCCACTGTCGGCGGTAGCGCCGGCGAGGTCGCTGTGGCGGCCGAAGGGCTGATAGTGGAAGGGAACGCCGATCTCGCCAAGCTGACCGCGCATGGCATTGTGTGGCTGGAGGGCGCGCAGGTCAGCGGCATGATTGACCTCACCGAGGCGACGTTGATCGGCGGGCATGGGGGTGCGATCACATTCAGCAACGCATCGATCGGCGGCCGGCTGCGTTGTGACGGCTTGTCCGCCGAGGGTACGGTCAGGATGCGCAATACCGAAGTCGGAGCGGCCTTCGTGCTGTCCGGTGCGAGGCTGTCGGCCCCGGCTGGATTGGCGCTCGACGCTGGCGGGCTGGTCGTGAAAGGCGGCGTGTTCCTTGTGAAGGGCTTTACCGCCGAAGGCCAGCTCCGCCTAATCGGCGCGCGGCTGGGAGCCAATCTTTCGGTGTCCGGGGCGGAAATCAGCAACCCGGGTGCTATGGCACTGAACCTTGACGGTGTCACGATGGGTAATTTCGACGCTGCTGGAATCGTTTGCGCCGGACAGGTCAGCTGCGTGAGCGGCCGGTTCAGCGGAGGGCTCGATCTGGCAAGTGCACACCTGGATAGCGGCGACAACCAGCCCGCCCTGAACGCCAGCGGCGTGACGGTGGAAGGTCCGGTGGTATTGAGCGGAATGCGGGTGCGCGGAGAGGTAAATTTCCGTTCTAGCCATATCCGGGATCTCGTCCAGCTGAACGGCGCGTCCATGGAAAATCCAGGCCAGCTCGCCCTCTGCTTTTCCCATGCCGAAATTACTGCGGACGTATCGTGCGAAGATATCACGGTCACCGGGACGACCGCGCTATCCAATGCCAAGATCGCAGGCACGGTGAGCCTGGAACGAGCCCGGCTCGAAAACCCTGCAGGAGTGGCTCTTGATGCCCGGCACCTGCAAGTCGGCCAGATCAGGCTCATTTCGGCCAATCCAGTCCGCGGCGCAGTGGATCTTAGCCACGCCCATGTCGGCCTGCTGGTCGATGATCCGGCATCCTGGCCAGCGGAACTCAACCTGAGCGGCCTGACCTATCAGTCGCTGGAACCACAGCTGACCGCCGACGAACGGCTCAGCTGGCTCGCCCTCAGCCAGTCCGGCCAGAAACCCCAGCCATATGAACAACTGGCGGGGTACTACAACGCGATAGGGCAGCCGGCTCAGGCACGGCGCATCCTCTACGCTCGTGAGCGGCGACAGCGCAACGGCAAAGGCCCGCTCGGACGCGCATGGAGCCTGCTGCAAGATCTCACCGTCGGCTACGGCTACCAGCCATGGCGGGCAGCATCCTGGCTTCTCCTGTTGCTGGTCACCGGAACCGCGGTCTTCTACGCTGCGCCGCCAGCGCCCCTGCAGGACGGCGCCGGCCCTCACTTCAACTCTGTGATCTATACCCTCGACCTCATGCTTCCCATCGTCAATCTCGGCCAGAAGGGCGCCTTTAGCCCGACTGGCGCCGAGCAGTGGTTCTCCTATGCCCTCATGGCCGCGGGATGGGTTCTCGCCACCACCATTGCCGCCGGCATCGCTCGCGTACTCCGCCGCGCCTAACCGGGCCCCGGACCTGACGCAGCGGGAGGGATCCGCCCTGGATCGGGAACCCGTGCCTACGACTTGGCAATGGCGAAGACGTGCAGCGCGGGCGTTCCGGCGGCGAGAGTGCCTGCCGCCGGCAGCGAAATCAGCAAGATATCGAAATGTTTGGCAACAACACTTCAAAATAACGTGCGATTGCGGCACGCAGGGCATGTCGTCTTTGCTAGAGTGCGCTAGCCAGCCTGCTGAACTGCGCGTATTGGCACATAGCGGGCACATGGACCGGCTATCATGCGGAAGGAAAGGGTCCTCTGGAAGAAAAGGTACCGGAAACCGGCGCCCAATCTTCCACGAAACCCCTTCTTTCCGCGTTGCGCACCGCAGCCACCGCCACACAACGGTCATATCCCGACAAAACCGGCGTCGGCCCATGACACGCCGCAAACTCGATTTGTGTTGAAGTGTTGCCTTTGCTGGTATGAAACTTTCGCGAGACGGCGTACCCGTGCGCGGTGTTCTCGGCCATCGAGTGGATGCCGCCGTACGGGCATGGACCTGGTGGGCAGGCCCCGCAATCTACGTCTTCCTGCCGTACATACCGGGGCCGAGCCCGATGGTGCTCGGCCCCGGTGCATTACCCGACCGCTAGTCGCAGGATGGAAGGCCTTCGTTTTGCCCTGAGGAAATCCAGGCTGCGTTATAGGGATAATGGTCCCCTGGAAAGCCTGCGATATCCAGCATCAGATACCAGAAGCCACCTTGCGGACCGGGGAGCTGGCAGAACAGCTCGACCGGGTCACCCGTCTGGGCGTTGCCGACATGATAAGACGAGGTAGTAGGTGCGGAAAACATCGGGCCACCGCTTGTTATTGTGGCGTTCCCGCCGGGGCAGGTGCTCACGGCTCGCTGGAAGTCCAGCGCGCTGGCCGGGACGAAGGCCGCCGTGTCCGAGAAATGATCGCCTCCTACTCCATTCCGATCGATCACCATGTACCAGAGTACGTTGTTTGCCGTCACAGTGCAGATATCGGCTATCGATTGTCCGTCTCCGGGCTGACCGGTGCCCACATAGTATGTATCGTTGTGCGCCGCGGAATGCATGACGGTCGGGGCATTCAGGTCATCGCCCACACCAAAGCCGGCTGGCGTGACTCTGTTCTCCGTGGCATGTGACGACGGCGGCGCCGCCATCAGGAACTTCACCGCCTGCGGTGCTTCGGTGAATGTGTCGGCGTGCGCGGCAGGCACCATTGCTGTCACCGACGCGAGCACCGCGCCGATACCAATCAGCAGTGCCCCTATGTGAATCTTGCCCATTGGTTAACCTCTCGATATCGTCGGATCGATTCCATCGGGAGCGGGGTTGTTATCTCCTTAATTGCAGATCGACGCACGATAAGACGGCCGCTTAGGCCTATCCGACACCCGACGCAAAACAGATTAGAGCCATTACCTGTCAGGTGGCTTACATCTCACTGCCGACCTCTTCCAGCTCGCTTTTATCTCGAGGCCGACGGGGTTTTCGTCTCGCGGGCCACGGCCGCCAGCGCGCGGATCCGCGCGTTCTCGTGCGCGGTGCACCAGATCAGCCCGAGCGGCAACGGCGGCAGGTCCGGGACCGGGATGACTTGGAGGTCGCTGCGCTGGTAGATGGGCACATCGGCCGCCGATAGGTGGACAATCAGCCCCTTGGAGATTGCGGCTGTGCTGTCCTCGCTGCTGCGCAAGGGGTAAGTGCGCGGTATGGGCCGGCCTGAGGGGGTGGATGGCGGGATGATCGCATCGAAGAGTGCCGCTGGTATACCCGCCTCGTTGCCGTGTGTCTCCTCGGCGGCCAGTTCCTCGACCGAGACCGATTTCCGGCCGGCGAGGCGGTGTCCGAGGCCTACGACGACCACCCGGTCGCGGTGCTCGATGGCCGGCCCGGCGGTGAGATCCGGTTCGTCGACGGCGAGCCAGTTGACCAGCACGTCGACATCGCCGCGGCGCAGCGGGCCGTAGGGGTCCATGAGGAGCTGGTCATGAAGCGTCACCTCGCAGTCCGGGTGACGGGTGGCGAACCGCTCCAGCAGCAGGCTCAGCGCCGGACCGCCGACCACGATCGGGCAGCCGAGCCGCAGCGATCCCTCGATGTGCCGAGCGCTGTCGCGGGCTTCGCCTAGCGCTGCGTTCACTTCCGCGTAGGCGGGGCCGAGCCGGTCAGCAAGCTGCTGGCCGAGCGGGGTGAGGGTCACGCGGCGGCTGGTCCGCTCGAACAGAGCGCCGCCAACCTTGCGCTCCAGCGACGCGACGAGCCGACTCACCCGTGACTGTGGCAGGTAGAGACGCTCCGCCGTGCGGCTGAAGTGCAGTTCCTCGGCGAGAGTCAGGAAGACTTCGATCTCCGCTGAGTCCATAGGTGCGTCCTGCTGTCTGCTCAACCCGCGGTCAATCTGCGGTCATGATTTCGGCCTGGCAGGCTTGCCGGGACCGGGGATCCGGTAGCCGATCGCCGTGGTTAGCTGCACCAGCCCAGCCCGCATCAGTCAAGCACATGGCCCTGTCATCCCGCTGTCACGCGATGCCGGGATGCCGGGATGCCGGGATGCCGGGATGCCGGGACCTGCGGCCCGCGCGAGGTACGGGGCAAGATCTCCTCGCCTTGCTTTGTATTAAAGCTAATGCTTGATAAAGTACTTCCCTTATGAAGGCTGTTACCGATGAGCTGAGCAAGACATTCGCGGCTCTGGCCGACCCGACTCGGCGGGCCATCTTGGAGCGCCTCCGCACGGGTGAGACCACGTTGGGGCAACTGGCCGAGCCGTTCGACATGAGCCTGCAGGCTGTCGCCTTGCACCTGAAGGTGCTGGAGCGCAGCGGCCTGGTCACGCGCGGCCGGGTGGCCCAGACGCGTCCGGCACGGCTGGAGGCTGGCCAGCTCGGCAATGCGGCGAGGTGGCTGCTGCAGTACCGGGAGTTCTGGGAGGGAAGCTTCGAGCGGCTAGACGGCTACCTCGAAGACCTTCAGAAGGAGGAGGGCGGCACGTGACCGGCCCGCGGCTGGAGATCACGGTGCCCCACGACGAGCCGGTCATCATGTTCCGGCGCGCCTTCAACGCCCCGGCCTGCCTCGTCTTCGATGCCTGGACCGACCCTGTGCACCTGCGGCACTGGCGCGGACCACGCGGGTTCGAACTCGTCGGCTGCGAGGTGGACCTACGCGTGGGCGGCAGCTACCGGTTCACGCACCGCGCCCCGGACGGCACTCAGCATGTGTTCTACGGCCGGTACCGGGAGATCGAGCGGCCCAGCCGGCTCGTATCCACATTCGCCTACGAGGGGGCACCCGATACCGAGGCCCTCGACGAGGTCACCTTCGACGAGGACGGCGGCATCACCCTGGTCACCGGGCGATCGATCTTCCCGACGTTCCAGGCGCGCGAGGTGTTCACCGCAGGCGGCGCCGCCGAGCGCGGGCTGGCCGAGAGCCATGACCGCCTGGACGACCTGCTCGCGACGCTCCAGTCATAACCACCGGAAAGGCACCGATGATGAGGAAGCTAATCGAGATCACGCACGTCTCCCTCGGGGGCCAGATCAGCCCGCTGGACTGGGGATTCCCCTACCTGGACGACGAGCACGAGCGCTACGCGACCGAAATGCTGGCCGGGGCCGGCGTCCTGCTCCTGGGCCGCCGCACCTACGAGGGACTGTCAGGCGCCTACCCGGCCATGACATCGAGGCCGTTCGTGGACCGGATGAACTCGATCCCCAAGTTCGTGGCGTCCCGGACGCTGACCGACCTCAACTGGAACGCCACCGTCATCGACGGGGACGTCGCGAGCTTCGTCGCGGACCTCAAGAACCAGCCAGGCGGCGCCATCATCAAATTTGGCAATGGCCCGCTCGATGAGCCCCTGATGAGGCACGGTCTGATAGACGAGTTTCACCTGCTCCTGACGCCAGTCGCGACCGGGTCGGGTCAGCACATGTTTGAGGACATTAAAGACGCGCCCCATCTGTCGCTGGCAGATGTCAGACGCTTCGCCAGCGGCGTTCTGGTCCTGGTCTATACGCCCAGAACCAGGGCGGTCTGACGGGTCGCCGGTCCGGGCATCATAGAGTCTGTGATGTGGGATCGGTCACCGTGAACTCAACCGTGAACTCAACCGTGAACTCATTGGCAGATGTGCTGTGCTGGCCGGGTATGCGGTCGAAATACGCCTGGATCCCGGCTGAGGGCAGGCCGATGCGGACCAGGCCCAACCAGGTCGGAGTTTCGTTCAGCGCGCACAGCGGGGTGGTCTATGAGACGGCGGCGGGGACGGCCAAGACCGACGTCGCGGCCGGCTCGGTTTTCGTGACCGGCCGCGAGCCGATCTCCTGGCTCCGCGTCAGCGAGACCACTGAGGCGCTGCAGGTCTTTCTCGACGCGGAGCTGCTTGCCGCCGGGTCCGGCACGGAGCCGGAACTCGAGCCCGCCGCCGTGGCACGAGATGGCACCGTGCTGGCGATCTGCTCGCTGCTCAAGCAGGCGCATACGACCCGCGTGATGCTGAGCGATCTGGCCGCGAGCACGCTCGCGCATCGCCTTGCGGGGCATCTGCTGGCGCACTACGCTCATCCGCGCTACCGGCCGGAGCGGCCGCCCGGGCAGCTGGACCGGAGGACCGTTGATCAGGTGACCGAGTACGTGGACGCGGGCCTGTGCGGTGTCTTGACCCTAGATCAGCTCGGGCGGGTAGCGATGCTGAGCCCGTTCCACTTCGCGCACGCTTTCAAGGTCACCACTGGGCTGAGTCCGCACCAGTTCGTCATGGCACGCCGCATGCACCGTGCCACGCTGCTGCTGACCGGGACGGCCATGCCAGTGGCCCAGGTCGCCGCCGCGGTCGGGCTTTCGAATGTCAGTTACTTCCGGCGGCTGTTCCGCCGGGAGGTGGGAGTGCTGCCGGGCGAGCTGCGGGAAAACCGCAAGATCGGACCCTGTGCGGCACATGGCCTGCGTGCCAGCATCAGGCCATGACGGTGATCCCGACGTGTTCATGATGCCATTGCCTCCTTCGCCCATTACGGAATTCGGTGCGTTGACAGCGAGGTAGCCGGGGGTGCTGACGGGGATGGGTGATGCGGTTTTCCGTGTGCTGGGCCCGGTCCAGGTGATCCGTGACGGCGCTGAGGTGACCTCGCTCGACCGGGGGACGCTGACGGATCTGCTGGCGGCCCTGATCGTGTCGCCAGGCCAGCTCATAGCGGCTGACACGCTCATCGAGACTGTGTGGCACGACCAGCCTGCCGCACATCCGCGTGCGGCGCTGCATTCCGCGGTGGCTCGGCTGCGCCGGATGATCGGCGGGGACTTCATCCAGACGTTCGGGCCGGGTTACCGGTTCCGCGCCGATGCCGACCAAGTTGACCTGCTGACGTTCGGGCGGCTCCGCGCGGCGGCTGCCCGGCAGGAAAGCGGGGCCGCGCTCGCGGCGCTGACCGAGGCGCTGGAGCTGTGGCGTGGGACGCCGCTGGAGAACGTCGTCTCTCCCGTCCTGCTGACCGAGGCGGTGCCACGCCTGACGGAGCTCCATTTGCGAACCTGCGAGGAATGGGCCGGGCTGTGCCTGCGCGAGGGGCAGCACGAACTGGTCGTGACCAGGCTGGCAAGCCTGGTGGAGGCCCATCCGTTCCGCGAGCAGTTGACTGAGCAGCTGATGCTGGCTCTGTACCGCAGTAGCCGGCAGGCCGATGCGATCAGGGCCTATGAGGCGTTGCGCCGCGCGCTCAGCGACGAAATGGGCATGGAGCCCAGCCCGGCACTCCAGCACCTGCAGCTGAAGATATTGCGGGCCGATCCGTCGCTGCACGGCGCCCCGCGCCAGGCTGCCCCGGTCGCGCGGTCCGCATCTGGTCCAGGCCGGGATGAGCGTGGCAGGTGGCCGGCGGTGCCGGTCGTCGTTCCGCATCAGCTTCCCCGGGACCTGCCGGATTTCTGCGGTCGGCAGGCCGAGTTGGAGGAGCTGACCGGGTTTCTCACCGGGTCGAGCGCGGTGCCGGGTGAGACGCCTGTCATGGTGCTCTCGGGCAAGGGCGGTATCGGGAAAACGGCATTGGCCATCCGGGCCGCCCACCGGGTATCGGCGGCCTTTCCCGATGGCCAGCTCGTCGCGAACCTGCACGGCAACGGCCTGCTGCCAGTGCCGGCCGGTGCCGTGCTGGCCAGCTTCCTGCGCGCGCTGGGAGTGCATGGCGCGGCTATCCCGCGATCGGTCCAGGACCGGGTTACCATGTTCCGGTCGCTGACAGCTGGCCGCAGAGTTCTCCTCGGGCTGGACAACGCCGCCAGCGAGAGTCAGGTGCGGCAACTGCTCCCCGCTAGCAATACCTGCGCTGTCATCGTCACCAGCCGGGCATGCATGGCGGGACTGCCCGGCGCGCGGCTCGTGAACCTGGACGTCCTCGACGACGACCACGCCATGCACCTGCTGGTCAGGATAATCGGACCCGAGCGCGTGGCCGCGGAGCGCCACGACGCCGAAGCGCTGGTATCGCTGTGCGGCGGGCTTCCGCTGGCACTGCGCATCGTCGGCACACGGCTGGCCGCCAAACCGCACTGGCCACTGGCCGTGATCCGCGGCAGGCTGGCCGACGAGCGCCATCGCCTCAGTGAGCTGGCCTACGGTGACCTGGACGTGCGGGCCAGCTTCGCCGTCAGCTACGCACAGCTGGACGAGGCTGCCAAGGCGATGCTGCGGCGGCTGAGCCTGCTCGACGCTCCCGACTTCCCGGCCTGGGCGGGTGCGGCGCTGCTCGACACCAGCCCCGATGAGGCCGTCCGCATCTGCGAACGGCTGGTCGACGCGCAGCTGCTCGACCCGGCCGCCCGCCAGACACCTGCCGGGATCCGCTACCAGTTCCACGACCTTGTTCGCGCGTTCGCCCGGGACCACGCGAACAAGGCCGAGTCGGAAGCCGCCCGCACCGCCGCGCTGAACCGGGCATTCGGCGCCTGGCTTGCACTTGCCGAGCGTGCGCACCGTCATGTTTACCGGGGCGACTACACCGTCCTGCACGGCCGCGCCGGCCGCTGGACCAAGGCCGGCGCAGCCGTGCAGCAGGCCATCCAGCGCAACCCCGTTGACTGGCTGGAGGGTGAACGCCTCGCCATCTTGGCCGCGGTCCGGCAGAGCGCCGAGCTGGGCCGCCATGAGGTGAGCTGGGACCTGGCCTGGACCGCCGTGACACTGTGGGAAGCACGCGCCTACTACGGCGACTGGAGCGAAGCAGCCGAGCACGCCCTGGCCGCCGCGCGATCGGCGGGCGACATGCGGGGGACCGCTGCCATGGTGACCTGTCTGGCATCGCTGCGAGTAGCCAGCCAGGACTACCCGCGGGCACGGGAACTCGCCGAGCAGGCTGTGCGCTTGTTCGGCGAGGCACGTGACGTTCATGGCTGTGCCCTTGCCCGGTTCCGTGTTGGCGTGGCCCTCGCCGGGATGGGCCACTCGCCGGCGGCAATCGGTGCGTACCAGCAGGCCAGGCGCGAGGCGCATGAGGCAGGCGATGTCTTCATGGAGGCGGGTGTCCTGCGCGAGCTCGGCAATGTTCACCTCCAGCGCGGGGACTACGACGAAGCCGCCCGGTGCGTCACTGGGTCGCTGTTGTTGCACATGCAGATCGGTAGCGTCCGGGGACAGGCACTCGCCCTGCACACGCTGGGCGAACTGCGCCTGAGGCAAGGTGACCCACAGGCGGCGAAAGTGCTTTTCGAGCACGTGCTCGGCATGATCCAGCCCGCCAGCGACATCGTCGGCCAGGCACACGTCACCCTCGGGCTCGGCCAGGCCCTGGCATCCGCCGGCCTGCGCGGCCAGGCTGAGGAACCGCTCCGCACAGCATTGCGGCTCGGACAGCAGGTCCGCAACCGCACGATAGAAGACCGCGCCCGGCGGGCCCTGGACCGCCTCACTGCCAGCACGACGTGATCGGCCCCTGAACGAAGCCACTCGGCAGTCTTCCTTCAGACACGCTCTAAAGACCATTTTCACGAACGGCGGTGGTGCTTCGGGCCACGATCCGCCGGCGGGCGAGTCGCGTGACCCCCAACCACGGCGCGATCGTCGGTAACGGCGTAACGTCCATGACGGCCTTGCCCTGGATGCGCCGCTCCCGCAAAGAGATCGCGGCATCGGCGAATTCTGTGAACGGGCCACGCCAGCCGAACTGGACGCTCAGCCCGCCGAGCTGAACCAGCCGCAGCAACGTCCTCAGGTCCGTCCCGGCTGGCCCGGAGGTCAAGTAGGACACGAGTGACTTCCGGGGCCCGATGGTCGAGTACGGCGGGAACGACGCGGGCTCACCTGAGGTCCAGCCGATCGACTGCAGTGTCCCGCCGCTGGCCAGCAAGCTCCATGCGCGCACCATCTGCTGCCCGCCGACGTTGTCGATCACGACGTCGACCGGCTCGTCGACTCCGTCGAGCCCGACGACGACCTGGCGGGCCCCGAGCTCCCTCAGCTGTGCGCCGCGAGTCGGCGAACCCACGGACGCGGTCACGTGCGCACCACCGGCGGCGGCGAGCTGGACGGCGAAGACGCCGACGCCGCCCGACGCCCCAGTGACCAGCACGCGCTTGCCGAGCAACGAGCCACAGCGGTGCAGGGAGCGAAGCGCGGCCAGTCCCGCGACCGGGAGCGCGGCCGCAACGGCCAGGTCAATATCGTCCGGCACGACCGCGACGGAGGACGTATCCGCAGCGACTCGCGTTGCGAACGAACCTTGGGCGAGCGCGACGACGCGCGTTCCCTCGGCCGGGCCGGAGCCGTCGGCCGCGGCTTGCGCGACGACCCCGGCGACGTCCGATCCGAGTACCCCCCCGGCCGGGATCCGGCCCGACACGGCGTCGTTGAGATCGCCGTGGTTGAGCGAAACCCGCGCAGCGCGAATCACCACCTGAGAGGGCGCCGGAGCGGGGTCGGGCACCTCCGCCAGGCGCATGGCCAGGGCGACGCCCGGATCCGCGACAAGTGCCTTGATCGTCAATGTGATCTCCCTGGCCGGACGAGCTGTCTGTACCGATGCGCATCGTCAGGGCTGGAGGATGATCCTGCCGGGCATACCGCCTGCTGCCTTCGCGCGGAAGGCCTCGGTTGCCTGGGCGAGCGGGTACACCGCGCCGACCTGGGGACGCAGGTGGCCCTCGTCGACGAGGCGGGCGAGTTCGTTGAGCTGGGCCCGGCTGGATTCCTGGACGAAGACGACCATGCTGATGTCGTCTCCCGTGGCGGGCAGCGCCGCGGCGGGCTTGATGGTGACCAGCGTCCCGCCGGCCTTGAGGAGGGCGGGCGAGCGGGCCAGCACCTCGCCGCCGATTGTGTCCACGACCAGGTCGGCTTCGCCCGCCGCGTCCTCGAGCCGGCCCGTGTCGAGTGCGATGAAGCGGCTGGCGCCCAGCTCGGTGGCTAGCTGCCGCACCCGGTCGCGCCCGGTCCCGACCACCTGCGCGCCGGCCCAGCGGGCCAGCTGGACCGCCATCGATCCGACCGCGCCGCCCGCGCCGTGGATGATCACCGTCTGCTCTTTGGCCAGCTTGCCGTGGTCGAACAAGGCCTGCCACGCCGTCAGGCCGGCCCGTGGCACCGCCGCGGCCTGGACATGGTTCACGGTGCGCGGTTTGGGGGCCACGTTACGGGCCTCCACGGCGATATACTCGGCGGCCGCCCCGTCGCGGAGCTGGTCGGCCAACCCGTACACCTCGTCGCCGACAGCCATCCCGGCCGTCCCGTAGCCCAGTGCGGCGACGACCCCCGACACCTCCTGGGCAGGGATGACCGAGCTCCGCGGGTGGCCGGCCCGGCAGGTCCACACGGGCCAGTCCAGCTCGTTGTGCGTGATCCCGCACGCGGCGACTTGGACCAGCACGTCGCCGAGCCCGGCGACGGCGTCGGGCACCTCCTCGTAGGCGAGGCCGTTGATCCCCATCTGTTCATGCACCCTGATGGCCTTCATCGCTGGTCCCCTTCCGGCGTGCCCCCGGCCGGCGCGTGGACTTGCCCCCGCGCCGCGGATGGCGGCGAACCGGTCAGTTCAGTGGTGTCCAGGTACATGACCTCGTCGACGCGTTCGGTGAACTTCCAGCCCTCGCCGGTGCGCCGGTAGCGGTCGTGGTACACGGAATAGTTCAGATGCGAGCCGCCATTGCGGAAGCGCCCGAAGCTAAGAACGTAGGCCCGGCCGGACGCGGTGTCGCCGTCAAGCCGGATCGTGCCAGGATGCGTGGCCTGCACCAGGTAGTCCCACAGCTCTTCCTTCAGCCGCCTGATCCCGGCCTGGATCTGGTCCCGGCCGGCGTACTCGGCGTTGACCGCGGGCACCCGCCACACGCCGTCGGGCGCGAACAGCGACGCGAAGCGGTCGTAGTCGTCCATCATCTGCGCGTCGATGGCCTCGCCGCGCAGCGCCTCGATCTCGACACGGTCAGCGATGACCTGAAAGTCACTCATCGGGTTTCCTCCCCGGCTGCGGGACTGGTTGAGACCACCTTGGGTCTTGAGGCTTGGTGAGCCATTGCTCGAATGTCGGCCCGGCCAGCTTGGCGTGCGGTCCGGGGAGCAGCGACCCGTCGGCGGCGGCCTGGCTGTCGGGGTCGTCCGCTTTCACCTCCTCGATCCGGACCTGGTCGCCGCGCCGGGCCGCGACCAGCCGGGCCAGGCTGGCGAGGTTCTCCTCCCGCGGGCCCGCGAGCTCAGGGACCGGCGCCCCGGCGGACTCCGCCGCCCGGGCGGCCGCGAACTCGGCCTCGGGGCTGGTGGCCATCTCCGCGAGTTCCTCGGCGACGGTGCGGGCGGCGATGATCTGGGTGCGCATCTGCGGCAGGTAGATCACTTCGCCTTGCCGGCCCATCTCCATGAGCACGCCGACGAGCTCGTGGAACTGCGCCACACGCAGGACCCGGGCGGCCACCGGGCCGGCCAGCACGGCCAGCTCGTGGGCGAGCTTGGCCGCCCCGTAGCCGCCGGCGGACTTCTGGATCCCGATGATCGACACCACCACGTACCGGGTCACGCCGACCCGAACCCCCGCTCGCTGCAGGTTCCTGGCGGCGGTATTGAAGAACTCGGTGGCGGCCCGCTGCTCGGGGCTCTGGCCGCCGGTGACATCGATGATGACGCCGGTGCCCTTGACCGCGTCGTCCAGGCCGTCCCCGGTGATGACGTCAACCCCGGCCGATCTGGAGATCGGGACGACCTCACGTCCCGCGGCCCTGAGCACATCGGTAACATGCCGCCCTAGCCGCCCGGTCGCGCCGGCCACGGCGATCTTCGCCTGCTGCATGATTTCCTCCGATCTATACCGCCGCCGCGCCTGGGCTCCGGGACTGGCTGAGACCAGCTTGGGTCTTGAGGCTGAGGTGATCAACGGTGATCTGCGCAATGGTGCATGCCTTGAGCGCATCGGTGGTGAGCGCACCACAACCGGACAGTCCGGAGATAGCACCCTGCGGATCCGCACCAGTCCATGCTTTTCGAGGGTCTGGTGCGAGGAACCACAGGCGTATTCAGCGAGTTCTACTAGCAGTTCCCCGGCCGGGACAGGTAACACGGCCGCCATGGCTAACCCATCCCCCGTCCCGGCCGGGGCAATCTCGGTGGTCAGGCTCGGGCTTGGCGCGGCCGTCGATGTCCCGCTCGGCGTCGGTGTCCCGCTCGGCGACGGCGTCCCAGTCGACGTGGGCGTCCCGCTCGTTGTGGGTGTCGCGGTCGGCGTGCGGTCCGGGGTGGGTGCCGCCGCCGTGTGCGAGGTGGGCGGCTTAGGGGAGGCCGCGGGGTGCCTGGCCGGGCTGGGCGCATCTGCGGCGGTGCCGCCGCTGATCTGGCGGGCGGCTGCTGCGCGGTGCGGCCGGTGGCTGGCCGCGGGGCCGGGCCGGTGGGTTGCCGAGGGCTGGGGGTGTCCCGGCCCGTGCCCGCTCGCTATCCCCCAGCCCGCCGCGGCGATCACGGCAACTGCCGCGCCAGCGTTCAGCCCGGCGAAGATGCGGCGGCCTGGCCTGCCGCGCCGGCTGGTGCTGATGTTGCCACGGCTGCCCGGCAGCGGGCGGGTGGCTGTACTAGTCAGGGCATTCCGGCTGGTCAGGGCATCCCGCAACTGGGCCGCCCGCTCGGCGACCTGCCCGGCGCTGGCCGGTCGGGCCCGCGGGTCCTTCGCTGTCAGGTCGGCGACCAGGGCGGCGACGCCGGCAGGCACCCATGGCGGCAGTGGTGGTACCGGCTGCTCCAGGTGCGCCAGCGCCACCGCCAGAGGTTCCCCCTGGAACGGAAGCCTGCCGGTAAGGCACTGGTAGGTCACGATGCCCAGCGCGTACAGATCAGCCGCGGGTGTGGCCGGCGCACCCGCGGCCCGCTCAGGCGCCATGTAGGCCGGCGTGCCGATCAGCGTCCCGGGGCTGGTGACTGCCACCGATCCGGCCGCGCGCGCGATCCCGAAGTCAGTGATCTTCACGTGCCCGTCCGGGCTGACCAGCAGGTTTCCCGGCTTTATATCACGGTGCACCAGGCCAGCGGCATGCGCGGCCTGCAAGGCCGCGGCCGCCTGGGCGATCAGGTCCATCGTCCGCGCCGGGTCTACCGGACCCTCATCCAGCAGCCTGGCCAGCGACGGCCCGTCGACCAGTTCCATCACCAGGCAGGCCTGAGATGGCCAGTCCTCGTCACGGTAGTCATAGACCCGTGCGATACCCGGATGCGATAGCGACCCCGCATGGCGGGCCTCGGCGCGGAACCGGGCACGGTCCTGCTCAGATCCGCGTGCAGACCCCAGCAGCTTCACCGCCACCGCGCGCCCGAGTACCTGGTCGGTGGCCTGCCAGACCTCGCCCATCCCTCCCGCGCCGATACGCCCGGCCAGCCGGTAACGGCCGCCGATCAGCAATCCGGGCGATGCCATAACACGCGGCCACTACCCGCTCCAGGCCGGCTTACCCACCGTCCCTTTCAGCCGGTTAAACCCTGCCCAGGCGGGCAGCGTGGCAGGCAGCCGACGAGCGACGGCCGGGGAGGTGAGGAGATGCCCGAGATCGGGCTGGTGGGCCTGGGCCGGATGGGGGTTCCCATTTGCGAGAACCTGGTCCGGTCTGGGTACAGCGTACGGGCGGGCGACCGGCGGCCCGAGGCCGCTGAACAGGCAGCCAGGTGCGGCGCGACCTGGGTACCGGATCTGGCTCGGCTCGCGGCCGGGGTTGACGTCCTTATCACGGTCCTGCCCGGCCCTGACGAGGTCAGCGACCTGATGCTCGGCACTGGGGCGGTGGCGGCGGCGCTGCCCGACAGGGCGACGTGGATCGACATGACCAGCAACTCCCCGGCCGCCATGACCGGGATCCGCAATGCGCTTCTCCGGCGTGGTGTGCAGGTCCTGGACGCCCCGGCGGGCGGGGGCGTCGCCGCCGCCCGGCAACGAAGCCTGCAGCTTCTGGTCGGAGGACAAGCACACGTCATCGCGCAGAACCGGGAACTGCTGGAGATCCTGGCCAGCCCCGGCCAGCTTCTTCACGTCGGCGGGTACGGCGCCGGTTACACCGTCAAACTGCTGATCAACCTGCTGTGGTTCGGACAGGCTGTCAGCACCGCCGAAGCCCTGCTGCTCGGCCAGGCATCCGGACTGGATCTGGGTATCCTGCGGGCAGCCCTGGCAGACAGCGCAGCCGGCTCGGGATTCATCGACCATGATCTCCGGGCCTTGTTCGCCGGTGACTACATGCGAACGTTCGGCCTGCACCGCTGTTACGAAGAACTCCAGACCGTGACGGAACTGGCCCGCGATCACCACCTCCCCTTCCAGGTCTCCGAGGCGGTGACCGATGTCTACCGGCGGGCCCTGAGCCGGTATGGACCAGTGGACGGGGAACTGCTAGGCGTGGCGCTGCTCGAAGAACAGGCAGGCCGGCAGCTACGGCAATCCCCGGGCTGACGCCGCCTGACGCCTGCCTGACGCCCGTGCCAGATGTTTCCCGGCCCATTGCGTGGGAAGTGCCAGCCAGCAAAGCACGTGGCTGAAGGCGCGGCCTCACTGCCGAATGGAGCACTTCATGATAGTCGTCGGAATCATCCTTCTCATCATCGGATTCGTGGCCCACATCGCTATTATCTGGACGATAGGCATCATCGTCTTGGTGATCGGCCTGATCCTGGCACTCCTCGGCGGCATCGGCCACGCAGTGGGCCCGCGTCGGCACTACTGGTAGCGCGCCGGTCCAGGCTTCGGATCGGCGTGGCCAATCACCAGCATCTGTCGTGTCGGTCCTGGCTACACCGTCGCAGCTCGAAATCCCGGTTGTAACTTCGTCTATAGCCCGGGAAGTCCCTGCTCGGCGGCTTATCAGCCTCGCCCGGGTTCCATCGGCGGCGACGACACGGTTGGCGGCGGTGTCGGCAAGGCCGTAGGACTCGCCGTGGATGGGGGTGGGTGTGGGGACGTGGGTGAGGACCAGATGGCCCAAGCCGCCGCGGCACATACGATCCCGCTGATAGCGATAACCGGTAGAGATACCACGAATGAGTCAGGTCGGCGGAACTCCGCATCCGTGACATTCAGCAGCGAGGCAGCAATGGCGATCGCGCCGGCGGCGACGAGCTCCAACCGGACTTTGTCGTAAGTGAGGGTGCCGAGCGTGAGCAGGAACAGGCTGACCCCGTTGATCCAGCAAATGCGTGCCCAGCGGTATGCGGCCTCTCCCGCCTCGTCCCATTCGGCCGTACGTTCATTCTGGTCAACGCGGTCGCGGAACCACGCGCTCATGACGTCCTGCGGCACCTCGTGCCGGTTCGCGGCCTGAGCGTACACACAGGCCAGAGTGGCAGCCACGAAGAGAAAGACGGCCACGGACCCGGTTATAGTTCCGGCCTGATCCGGCGTCAGCGGAAGAAACCCGAGCCGCGCCTGGGTTGCCTGATCGGCCGCCAAAATGACAACCACGGCGGTGCTTACCGAGGCCATGAGAGCAGTCACAACCGCGAGACTGGTCCCGAACGTGCCCTGGATATTTGGATAGCGGGGCAGCCCGCTGCCGGCCACGGCGCTACTTGAGGACGCCCGAGCATATCGGGCAGTTCGCCACCTGATGGTTGTTGGTGATCTTGTGCCCGATCGGGCAGATCCTATAAGGCTCGCCGGCATGGATTGCATGCTTGTTGTGCGGCATCTCGCAGTCGATCGTCCGCCCGCCGGGAAGGTTAAAGGGATTGCGCAAGGCCCTCATGAACAAGGTCTCGGCTGTCCAGCCAGCGCGACTCGCGGCCTCGGCAACCAGACCCGTCGGATTTTCATCGTAGAACCCATGAAGGTAGAAGTCGTAGCCGTCGGTCCACGGCGCGGCCGTCACCTGGAACTCGGCGAGAGCTGGCAACAATATCTGTCCGCAACCCCGGCCGAAGTCGTCCTCGGATCCAGGACCCCGCACCTGACTAAAGAACATCCCCACCACCAGCTCCGTATATCGATGCGAGAGCGCGGTACCAACGCACGCACCGACGATATCTACAATCATCACCGGCTGCACGGAGCCGCACTGACCAGCAATCAAGATCGCGCCGTTATCGGAAGAGGTGGATCCAGCCCGCCCAGCTAACCGCTCGGACGTCCGAGACCATTCTCCGCAGCGGACGGCTATCACGCTGTCCCTGACACCCCCAGCCATCAACCTGCCGAGCCTGGCTGTTCTAGCCGTCCTTGTTCGTAACCTGACGTACGAACTCGCGCCATGCTTCCGGGGCGACCCTGAGCACAGGGCCTTGCCCGTGCTGCTTCGTGTCACGGATGCCGACCGTGCCATCAACGTGGCCGACTTCGACGCACGTACCACCGCCGTTCCCGCTGTAGCTGGACTTCCGCCAGCGCGGGTCTACTGCTTCCATTGCTCTGCCACCTTCAAGATCAGTTCCCGGGACTCATCACGCGGAAGCGCGTTGCCCCGGATCAGGTCAAACAGTATGACTGCTTCGCTGACCAGCGTTTTACTTTCCGTGGTCTGGTCCTCCACGCCGTCCTGCCGCAGCGTGGTTACCCCGTCCGGCGCTGTCGCCAGGTCAAATGTACCGCTTAGCCCAGCATTCGCCCCTTTGGCGGACGGGACCACCTGGACAACGATGTGAGGCCGCTGCGACAGCTCCGCTACCCGCATGAGGGCATCGTGCATGATCTCCGGTGACCCGATCAGCCGGTGCAGGACCGACTCATCAACCAATGCGACGATATGCGGCGGACGTAGCCGGTCTAGGATCTCCTGCCGTCCCATCCGTACCGTCACCAGCTCGTCCGCGTAGTCATCGCCAGCGCCCGTCGCGATGAACAGCGCCCGTGCGTATTCTGCGGTCTGGAGAAGGCCAGGTATCAGCAGCGGCGACCACACACGGAGCATCTGAGCCGCGACTTCCTTCTCAAGCCATTCGACGAACCATGACGCGACCGGTCCATCAGCTGCCCGCGCGAGCTTCGCAAGCCTCGCATAATGGTCGTAGTCCAGGCCGCAGGCTTCGCACCATGGTGCCAGTACTTCCGGCGTTGGTGGCCGGTCTCCTGTCTCGGCTTTCGCTATGACCGACCGGTCGAAACCGAGCTTTGCCGCCAGCGCCTCCTGGCTTGAGAAGCCAGCCGCCTGCCGGGCCCGCCGTAGCTCATCACCCAGGAACCCTCGCGGGTCGGTTTCAGGATCTCGGTTACCCATTGTGGCGGCCTTTCCGGAGCTGCTGGCAGACGACTGGCGGATGGTGGCAGACCGCTTGCCACCCTAGCTCACGGTAACTCTGCCCTGACACGGTGGCTACCGGGAGATCGCGACGTGGTCTCCGCTCAGGGACGTTGGGGAGGGTAGACAAGACATGATCGTGCGGCGACCGGACTGGCCCGTAGGACGACTGGCAACTTTCGAGCTACGCGACTACCGCACCGACCTCGAGCACGCGCTACAGGTCACCGATGAGCACGCGGCAGCATATGCAGACCTGAGAACGCAGCTCGATCAGGTACTGGCCGAGCAACGTGAACGGCTAACCCTGTCTTTTCAGCGGGGTTGGCGGGCTGAGCGGCGTGCCTGACGAGAAAAGTGCTCCTGAACTGGGACAGTGAGGGTGTCGAGTCCTTAACTGGTCCGCGTTCGAGGAGCACTTTCTACGTGAGCAACGTTACCGGGTGGT
>JAFARZ010000165.1 GCA_019245115.1 Streptosporangiaceae bacterium
CGAGGCGGTGAGCGACGTGTGGCAGCCCGACGACGGCCGCGAGATCATCCTCAACCTGCCGGCGACCATCGAGATGGCGACGCCGAACGTGTACGCCGACCAGATCGAGTGGTTCTCGCGCCAGCTGACCCGGCGTGAGCACACGGCGATCTCCCTGCACCCGCACAACGACCGCGGCACGGCCGTCGCGGCCACGGAGCTGGCCCAGATGGCCGGCGCCGACCGCGTCGAGGGCTGCCTGTTCGGCCACGGCGAGCGCACCGGCAACGTCTGCCTGGTGACCCTGGGCATGAACCTGTTCAGCCAGGGCATCGACCCGATGATCGACTTCTCGGACATCGACGAGATCAGGCGGACGGCCGAGTACTGCAACCAGCTTCCGGTGCACCCGCGCCATCCCTACGCCGGTGACCTGGTCTACACCGCCTTCTCCGGGTCCCACCAGGACGCGATCAAGAAGGGCTTCGAGGCACTCGAGGCGGAGGCGGCCGCGGCCGGCGTCCCGTTCGGCGAGTACCCGTGGGCGGTGCCCTATCTGCCCATCGACCCGCATGACGTGGGGCGCACCTATGAGGCCGTGATCAGGGTCAACTCGCAGTCCGGCAAGGGCGGCGTGGCCTACGTGATGAAGGCCGAGCACGCGCTCGATCTACCGCGGCGGCTGCAGATCGAGTTCTCCCGGGTCATCCAGGCGCGCACGGACGACGAGGGCGGCGAGGTGTCGCCGCGGGAGATGTGGGACCTCTTCTCGGCCGAATACCTCGCTGACGGGTCGGTCGTGCTGCTCGACCACCAGGCGTCTTCCGTGGTCGAGGCCAAGCACGCGCTCTCGGCCGAGGTCCGGGTGGACGGCGTCGCGCGGGAGGTCGAGGGAACCGGGAACGGGCCGATCTCGGCGTTCTGCGACGCGCTGGCGTCCGTCGGCATCGAGGCGCGGGTGCTCGACTACCACGAGCACGCGCTGACCGCCGGCAGCGACGCCCAGGCGGCCGCGTACGTCGAGTGCGAGATCGGCGGCCAGGTGCTGTGGGGCGTCGGCGTCGACACCAACACGGTGACGGCCTCCATGCGCGCAGTCCTCTCTGCCGTCAACCGGTCGAGGAGGTAATTGGGCGTTCTCTAACAGCCGCCACCGCAGGGCTACAGAGGCGCCCGCGGCGAGCGCCAGCGAGCTTCGCGGTCGCCTGGCCGTGGAGGGCCGAAAGGCCCTCCCGGCCAGGCGAAACTAACGGCGAGAAGCGTCGCAAGCCGGGGGTCCTAGGGGGTTGGTGTTTACCCCCTAGAATCACAGAGTGCAGTTGTACCGGGATGACGGGGTCGTGCTGCGGACGCAGAAGCTTGGCGAAGCCGACCGGATCATCACCGTGCTCTGCCGGACCACCGGCCGTGTGCGCGCGGTCGCGAAGGGGGTCCGCCGCACCAAATCCCGGTTCGGTGCGCGGCTGGAGCCGTTCACGCACGTCGATCTCATGCTGCACGTCGGCCGGTCGCTGGACGTGATCACGCAGGCGGAGGTGATTCGCGCCTACGGCGAGCCGCTGACCGGGGACTACCCGCGCTACACGGCAGGCGTGGCGATGCTGGAAACCGCCGAGAGGCTCACCCCGGTGGAGAAGGAGCCCGCGCTGCGGCAATTGCTGCTGCTCATCGGGGGACTGCGAACGCTCGGCGACGCCGAGCACGACGGGCGGCTCGTTCTTGACGCGTTCCTGCTGCGCTCGCTGGCCATCGCCGGGTACGCGCCGGCCCTGCGGGAATGCGCCAGGTGCGGTGCTTCCGGGGCACTGCCCGCATTCGCCATCCCAGCCGGCGGCGTGGTGTGCGCCTCATGCCGGCCGCCCGGCGCCGCCTCGCCCAGCGCGCATACCATCGCGCTGATGCTCGCGCTGCTCCAGGGAGACTGGGACGACGCCGACCAGAGCGAGCGCCGGCACCAGGCAGAGTGCAGCGGATTGGTGGCCGCGTACCTGCAATGGCATCTGGAGCATTCGATTCGTTCACTGCGTCACGTGGAGCGCGTCTGATGGGGGACAGCCCGCGGCGGGCTCGCCGCCCAGGTACACCGTCCGGATAC
Source organism: Streptosporangiaceae bacterium (assembly GCA_019245115.1). Taxonomy (GTDB): domain Bacteria; phylum Actinomycetota; class Actinomycetes; order Streptosporangiales; family Streptosporangiaceae; genus JAFARZ01. Next base: position 2,075 of record JAFARZ010000165.1, read on the forward strand.
CGCTCGCCTGACCCGCACCCATCGGGCGCCCAGCCGCCGGCGATTCCGCCGGACCTGGTGCCCAAGCACGTCGCGATCGTGATGGACGGCGACGGGCGATGGGCCAAGCAGCGTGGCCTGCCCCGGACCGAGGGCCACAAGGAGGGCGAATCCTCCCTGCTCGACGTCATCATGGGTGCGATCGAGCTGGGCATTCCGTACCTGTCGGCCTACGCTTTCTCCACGGAGAACTGGCGCCGGTCGCCGGACGAGGTCCGGTTCCTGATGGGCTTCAACCGGGAGGTCATCCACCGCCGTCGCGACCTGCTGAACGAGATGGGCGTCCGGATCCGCTGGGCCGGGCGCCGTCCGAAGCTGTGGCGCAGCGTGATCGCCGAACTGGAGTACGCCGAGCGGTTGTCGGCCAGCAATACCGTGCTGACCTTGCAGTTCTGTGTCAACTACGGCGGAAGGGCGGAGATCGCCGACGCAGCCGCCGCTCTCGCGGCCGACGTGGCGGCCGGGAAGGTCAAGCCGGAGAAGATCACCGAGAAGGTGTTCGCCCGATATCTCTATAACCCGGAGGTGCCGGAGGTCGACCTGTTCGTCAGGTCGTCGGGGGAGCAGCGATTCTCCAATTTCCTGCTGTGGCAGTCCTCCTATGCGGAGATGGTCTTCCTGGACACGCTCTGGCCGGACTTCGATCGTAGGCATCTGTGGCATGCGTGCGAGATCTACGCCAGCCGTGACCGGCGCTACGGCGGTGCCATACCGAATCCGGTGGCGCCGGACCCAGCTTTGGGCTAGTAGATAGCGCCGCACGGGACCGCGCTGACGCGGTATCCCGTCATTCGCTTGTATAACTGTGCGTAACTTTCCTCTTACTGGGGAAGATCACTGTTGCTGGTGCGCTGGGATCGTACGCATAACGCGGTCGGTCGTGGCGTGCTCGCGGGGGACATGTAGCGACAGGCATCCGGGGGGATTAATGCTTCGCGCGGCCATGGCCGTCGTTGTCGGTGGGTACGCATTCGGGGGGCTGGGGACCGGGGTCGGCTTCGGGACCGGGGCCAGCCATCAGCCCGTTGATCAAGCCGTCAGCCAAGCCGTCAGCCATGCCGCCGTCGCGGCGGCGGCCATGAAGACCGTGGCGTTTCATGGCTACGAAATGGAAGTGCCGGCCAGCTGGCCGGTCTACCGGCTCGATCTCCATCCGGATCAGTGCGTCCGTTACGACGTTCACGCGGTATATCTGGGTGCTCCAGGTGACAGCCAGAGCTGCCCGGCGGGTCTGGTCGGCCGGACAGAAACGATTTCAATCGGCGCCCTGGCGGGAGACGTGAGGCCGCCGATCGCGGGAGGACTCGGCAGCGGTAGCAGAATCAGCCAGCGGATGGTCATGCGGGGCGGATCAGCGGCCCCAGGACGACCCAGCGCCAGCGCCCCTGGTGTCATCCTGCAGGATGCGGACCAGCAGGAGCTCGGAATCCCGATGCCAGCATCCGCGCCGGCGATAACGGGCACATATGGCACCGATCCCGCGCTCACCGAACGGATCCTGACCAGTGTCCGGCGGGTCGTACCGCAGTCGGTGCCGATGGCCAGGCGATCGGCCGGGGCCACGCCGTCAGCTTCGGCACAGCCCAGAGCTTCGGCACAGCCCAGAGCTTCGGCACGACCAGAAGCGTCGCCAGGGGCCACGCCGGCCGACCAGTCGGGCACGGCGTCACCTGCGGTCTCGGCGACACCGAGCGGCCCGCCGTCGCCCGTACTCACCGTCAGCCGCGGGCCCCAGGCCGGATTCGACACCTGCACCGCTCCGTCGCTGCAAGCCATGAGCGCCTGGCGGGCCAGGTTCTCAGCAACCGCCATTTACATCGGCGGCCAGGAGATGGCCTGTGACTACGGCAACCTGTCCGCCACATGGGTGCGCCAGGTGAAAGCGCTCGGCTGGTCGCTATTGCCCACGTACGTGGGACCGCAAGCGCCGTGCAACGACTTCAGCGTGAAGGTCGATCCGAGGCACGCGGCGGCGCAGGGTCGGCAGAACGCGCAGTGGGCGGTCCAGGACGCGGCGACGTTCGGGCTGGGCAAGGGCTCGCCCATCTACTACGACATGGAGGCGTACGACAACACCAAGTCGCGGTGCGGCACCGCGGTACTCACGTTCCTTGATGCCTGGACCAGGCAGCTCAACGCCGAAGGCTATGTGTCGGGCGTGTACTCGAGCGCTGGTTCCGGCGTGATCGACCTGGTCAACAACACCAAAGTGGCGGGCCACCGGCTCGCCGAACCGCAGGCCATCTGGTTCGCGCTGTGGGACAACGCCAGCGACCTGAACGGGACGCCGTACCTGCCCAGAGCAATGTGGCCGGACCTGCACCGGTCCAAGCAGTTCGCCGGTTCGCATTGGCTAACGATCCGCCACATCACGCTCAACATCGACTCCGATCTCGTGGACAGCGCGGTGGCGCCATAACAGTTCGCGATCACTCTCAGTTGCCCCTAAGCTAGTGCCCGCCGACACCGACACCCAGCCGGATGGAGACCCCGGATATGGCACTACGCAGCGATCGCTTGGACGCCGTCATCAGCCTGTGCAAGCGACGGGGTTTCGTCTACCCGTCCAGCGAGATCTACGGCGGGCTGCGTGCCGCATGGGACTACGGTCCGCTGGGCGTCGAGATGAAGAACAACATCAAGCGCCAGTGGTGGCGGTCGATGATTACTGAGCGTGAAGACATTGTAGGCATCGACTCCTCGGTGATCCTGGCCAGGGAGGTCTGGGAGGCAAGCGGGCACGTCACGAACTTCGTCGACCCGCTGACGGAGTGCGAGTTCTGCCACAAGCGCTACCGCGCCGATCACCTGATCGAGGCGTATGAGGAAAAACACGGCCACGCTCCCGCCAACGGCCTGGCCGATATCGCCTGCCCCAACTGCGGCAACCGGGGTACGTTCAGCGAGCCGCGGCAGTTCAACGCGCTACTGCGTACCTACCTCGGTGTCGTGGACGACGGCTCGGGGCTGGCCTACTTGCGCCCGGAAACCGCACAGGGCATCTTCATCAACTACCGGAACGTGCTGCAGACGTCTCGCAAGAAGATCCCGTTCGGCATCGGCCAGATCGGCAAGTCGTTCCGTAACGAGATCACGCCAGGCAACTTCATCTTCCGGACCCGCGAATTCGAGCAGATGGAGATGGAGTTCTTCGTCCGCCCCGGCACCGACGAGGAATGGCATCAGCACTGGATCGATGAGCGCCTCGCCTGGTGGTTGGACCTCGGCGTCACAAGGGACAACCTCCGCCTCTACGAGCACCCGGCGGAGAAGCGGTCTTTCTATTCCAAACGTACGGTGGATATTGAATACCGGTTCAACTTTCAAGGCTCCGAGTGGGGAGAGCTGGAGGGTATCGCTAACCGGACGGATTATGACCTGTCCACCCATCAGACTGAGTCCAAGCAGGACATGACTTACCTCGATCAGGAGACGGGGGAGAGGTTCATCCCGTACGTGATCGAGCCGGCGGCGGGGGCCGACCGCGGAATGCTCACCTTCCTGCTGGACGCGTACGCCGAGGACGAGGCGCCTGACGCCAAGGGCAAGCTGGAGAAGCGCACGGTGCTGCGCCTGGACCAGAGGCTCGCCCCGGTGAAGGTCGCCGTCCTCCCGCTGTCCCGCAACGCCGACCTGTCGCCGAAGGCGCGAGATCTCGCCGCCGCACTGCGCAAGCGCTGGAACACCGAGTTCGACGATGCCAGCGCGATCGGCCGCCGGTATCGCCGGCAGGACGAGATCGGTACCCCGTACTGTGTCACGGTCGACTTCGACACCCTCAACGACAAGGCCGTGACGGTCCGGGAGCGAGACAGCATGCGCCAGGAGCGGGTCGGTATCGACAACCTGGAGTCATACCTCGCCGAGCGCCTGAGCGCCTGAACGCCTGCTACTCAAGCCGCGTCCGGACGCGCTCGATAACCCTCCGGGCGTGGCTGTCGGAGGCCTGGATCTCAGCGAGCGGTACGACCGCCAGACGCGCCTTCGTGAGCGGTGGTGGCACCGGCAGATCACGCACCGACGGCAGGAAGCATGTCGGCTCCGGCATGGGATCTATGTCGACCCAGAGTCCAGGCCGGTAGTCTTCGATGAGCCGGATCCGGAAGCGGCAGGCGAGGCAGGTGTAGTAGTCAGAGCCGGGTTCGCGCGGGTCTATGCGCTCCAAGCCCTCTCCGCGCCGCACCATGAAGTCCTCAAGGAGGAAGGTGAGCCGATCCAGGACCTCCACGTTCCGTGGGACGGCGATCTCGATTTCCTCCACCTTTACAGGAGCGCCTTGAAGTGCTGCCGCGGTCAGTCCGTCCAGCATGTAAGGGATTCCATCCAGCCGGCTGATGAACGACACAAAGTCCACGGGCCACGTGGTGATGCGGTCGGTCAGCGACTGGCGACTGGCCTCGGCGATTGACTCGTCGATGTCGGCCCACAGCGGTACGGTCTCGACGTGCAGCCGCAGGTCCATCGCGGTCAGGATCCGGTCAGCCAGGGCGATGGTGACACCAGCTTGCTTGCCGCGCTCGAGCCGGGAGATCGTGGCTGGGCTCACCCCGGCCAGCCTGGCCAGCTCGACGACTTCCATCCGTCGTCGGGTGCGCTCCTCTCGGATCAACACTCCGACACGGAACGTAGCTGGCGAATCCATATTTGTAGTCTCGCGTAGTCGGCCTCTTCTTTTCCAGCCGTTTTCCTGAGACGAAAAAATTTTCGTCTCAGGAAAACGTGTCAAAAAAACACAGCTGCCATCCGAGAGGTCGACTGGCAAGGAACGCAAGCGGCTAGCGGGTCACCCGTGCCGCGCGGCTCGATGGGGCAGCGCAGCGAGAACGGTGTCGAGGTCCGGTCGGACGGAGGTGGCCGAGCGGCGGTAGATATCGGCGGCGGCCTGGTGGAAGCCGCCGGGAAGGTCGTCGGCCGCCATTGAGGCCGCGATCTCGTCCATCTCGGCGATCCAGCGCCAGCCTTTGGCGGCGGCGGAGCGCGCGGCCTGCTCGGAGCGCGCCGGTAGCGATGGCTGGGACAGCGCCCATTCGGCCAGCAGCGCATCCTCGACGCCCTCAGCGCGGGCCAGCGCGCGGATGGCCAGCAGGAGCGCCGCCGTGCCCTTGGTCCAGGCCGCGTACGACATCTTGACCGCGGACGCCGCGCCGGCATCGCCGGGCATGGTCCTGGCGTCGACCGCCGTACCGGTGAACAGTCCGCCGATCGTCGCTGCCTGGTCCCCGGACAGGTAGAGGCGGGTGTGCCCGGGCGAAGCCGGGACAGGCGGCGGCCCGATGATCCCGCCGTCGGCAAAGGTCCCTCCGGCGTCGACGATGACAGCGCCCACCGAACGTGCGGTGGCCGGTGCGATCGCGTTCGCGTCCACGAAGAGCCCGCGGAAGCCGCATCCCGCCACCTCGCGCGCGATGTCCAGGGCGGCGTGCGGCGGGCAGATCGACAGCACGATCGGCACCCGGGCCGAGATCGCGGCCACCGAACCCGCGTCGGTCAGCCCGGCATCGCGAGCGCGGGTCGCGGTGGCCTCACCGCGGCCCGCGGATGCCCACAGCACCTTGTGCCCGGCCTCACAAAGGCACCGGCCCACGGCCGCGCCCATCTCTCCCGGATGCAGTAGCCCGACGTCCATACCGCCATGCTGTCACGAGCGGTCACCACACACCGGCGAAGGCCGGGTTGAGGGCTCCAGGCACCGGGAGCGGCGTGAACGTGCTTCGGGGTCCACATTCCAGAGACGCTGTTGCCAAGCTGTAGTTGCCTGCGGGAGGGTGCGGACTTAGAGGTGGTCCAGACCACCCGGCTCACGCTGAGCGCGGTAGAGTCGCCAATTGAAACCGAGATAGTGAAACAAACGATGTCGCATGCTGCGCGGAGCAGAGCCGAGGAGCCATTTCAGTGTCAACCAGTAGCTCAGGGACCAAGCTCGTCTACGACTTTACCGAAGGTAACAAAGACCTTAAGGACCTCCTGGGCGGCAAGGGGGCCAACCTGGCCGAGATGACCAATCTCGGCCTGCCGGTACCGCCCGGCTTCATCATCACGACTGAGGCGTGCCGCCATTACCTCGCGCAGGGCAGCACGCCCGCGGGCCTCGACGACGAGATCAACGCTCACCTCATCGAGCTCGAGCAGAAGATGGGCCGTAAGCTCGGCGACCCCGCCGATCCGCTGCTGGTCAGCGTCCGATCCGGGGCGAAGTTCTCCATGCCGGGCATGATGGAGACGGTGCTCAATATCGGCTTGTCCGATGAGTCCGTGCAGGGCCTGGCCAAGCAGGCCGGTAACGAGCGGTTTGCCTGGGACTCCTACCGCCGCCTCATCCAGATGTTCGGCAAGACCGTGCTGGACATCGACGGCGAACATTTCGAGCACGCGATCGACGCCGCCAAGAAGGCGAAGGGCGTAAAGAACGACCTCGACTTGGACGCCCAGGACCTCCAGGGCCTGGTCGAAACTTACAAGGGCATCGTCAGGGAGCAGACCGGCAACAACTTTCCGCAGGATCCGCGAACCCAGATGGACCTGGCCATCAAGGCCGTGTTCAATTCCTGGAACGCCGACAGGGCGATCCTGTACCGCCGCCAGGAGCGCATCCCGGCCGACCTCGGCACCGCGGTGAACGTGGTGGCCATGGTGTTCGGCAACCTCGGCATGGACTCCGGCACCGGTGTCGCCTTCACCCGCGACCCGGGCACCGGCGCTCAGGGCGTCTACGGCGACTACCTGCAGAACGCGCAGGGCGAGGATGTCGTGGCCGGCATTCGCAACACCGTGCCGCTGCAGGACCTTGAGCAGATCAACAAGGCCGTCTACGACGAGCTCATGGGCATCATGCAGACGCTGGAAAACCATTACCGCGACCTGTGTGACATCGAGTTCACCGTCGAGCGCGGCAAGCTGTGGATGCTCCAGACCCGGGTCGGCAAGCGCACGGCCGCGGCGGCGTTCCGCATCGCCATGCAGCTCGTCGACCAGGGCCTGATCGACGAGGACGAAGCGGTCCGCCGGGTGTCCGGCGACGAGCTGGCCAGGTTGATGTTCCCACGCTTCGACACCAGCGCCAGCGTCACCAAGATCGCCACCGGCGTCTCGGCGTCCCCCGGTGCCGCGGTCGGCAAGGCCGTCTTCGACTCAGCCCGTGCGGTAGAGCTGGCCGGCCAGGGCGAGAAGGTGATCCTGGTGCGCCGCGAGACCAACCCCGACGACCTGCACGGCATGATCGCCGCCCAGGGCATCCTGACCAGCCGCGGCGGCAAGACGAGCCACGCGGCGGTGGTCGCCCGCGGCATGGGCAAGACCTGCGTCTGCGGCGCCGACGAGCTTGACGTCGACACCAAGGCCGGAAAGTTCACCACGCAGGACGGCCGCACGATCAGCGAAGGCGACGTAATCTCCATCGACGGCACCAGCGGGATCGTCTATGCCGGCGAGGTCCCGGTGGTCTCCTCCGCCGTGGTCCGCTACTTCGAGGGGGAGCTGCACCCGCACTCTGACGAGGCGGATGACCTGATCAGGGCGGTGCACTCGATCATGCACCACGCCGACCAGAAGCGCCGGCTCGGCGTGTTCGCCAACGCCGACACCGGCCCGGACTGTGCGCGGGCGCGTCGGTTCGGCGCCGGCGGCGTCGGCCTGGTCCGCACCGAGCACATGTTCCTCGGCGAGCGCCGCCAGCTCGTGGAAAACCTGATCCTGGCCGAGAACGAGCAGGGCCGCCAGGCGGCGCTCGACGCTCTCGAGCCGCTGCAGCGCGGCGACTTCGTCGAGATCCTCGAGGCGATGGACGGCCTTCCGGTGACGATCCGGCTGATCGACCCGCCGCTGCACGAGTTCCTGCCCGATCTCACCGAGCTGACCGTGAAGATCGCGCTGGCCGGCGACCAAGCGACCGAGAAGGACAAGCAGCTTCTCGGCGCCGTCCGCCGCTTGCATGAGCAGAACCCGATGCTCGGGCTGCGCGGCGTCCGTCTCGCTCTGGTCATCCCGGGCCTGGCGCAGATGCAGGTCCGCGCGATCGCGCACGCCGCGGCCCAGCTCAAGCAGGCCGGCAAGGACCCGCGCCCCGAGGTGATGATCCCGCTCACCGCCACCGTGCAGGAGATGGAGATCAGCCGCGAGCAGGTAGCGGAAGTGCTGTCCTCGGTCTGGGCGGAAACCGGCACCGAGGTGCACACGCTCATCGGCACGATGATCGAGGTGCCGCGGGCCGCGCTGAACGCGGGCCCGATCGCGGCCAGCGCGGAGTTCTTCTCCTTCGGAACGAACGACCTCACGCAGATGACCTGGGGATTCTCCCGCGACGACGTGGAGGGCGCGTTCTTCAGCAAGTACATCGAGCTGGGCATCTTCGGCGTCTCCCCGTTCGAGACCATCGACCGGGACGGCGTCGGCCGGCTGGTCGACATCGCGGTCCGGGAGGGCAAGGAGGTCCGGCCGGACATCGAGCTTGGCGTCTGCGGTGAGCACGGCGGCGACCCGGACTCGGTGCACTTCTTCCACGAGGTCGGCCTGAACTACGTGTCCTGCTCCCCGTTCCGCGTCCCGATCGCTCGCCTCGAGGCGGGCCGGGCCGCCCTGGCCGGAGGTGGCTCGCAAACCCGTTGACGCCAAGGGAATACGACCACTCTGTTAGCTATGACAAGTGGGCCACGGCCCGCTGGGTGGCAGAGCCGCCCAAGCGGGCCGGGCGCACTGATTTCGAGCGGGACCGCGCTCGCGTGCTGCACAGTTCCGCTTTGCGTCGGCTGTCGGCGAAGACGCAGGTTCTGGCGCCGGGTTCCGCGGACTTTCCGCGGACCCGGCTCACCCACTCACTGGAATGCGCGCAGATTGGCCGGGAACTGGGCCGTGAAATCGGCTGTGACCCCGACCTCGTTGATGCGGCTTGCCTAGCTCATGACATTGGCCACAGCCCGTTCGGTCATAATGGAGAATCTGCTCTTAATGAACTCGGCGGTTTCGAGGGAAACGCGCAATCGCTGCGGCTGCTGACCAGGCTGGAGCCGAAGATCGTCGGAGCGGGCCTCAACCTGACCCGGGCGACCCTCGACGCGACGCTCAAGTACCCCTGGTTCGCCGACGCCGGTACCAAATATGGCGTGTACGCCGAGGACGCTGAGGTGTTCGCCTGGATCCGCGAGGGCGTGCCGGAAGGACGGCTGTGCATCGAGGCGCAGGTTATGGACTGGGCCGACGATGTGGCTTATTCCGTCCACGACCTGGAAGACGGATTCCACGCGGGCCTGATTAAATTCAAGGCCCTTTCCAACGAACGTACTGTGGTTGCCCGGACCGCGGCCGATCTCTATTGCGACGATTCGGTTTCCGTGGCGGAACTGTCTGAGACCCTTGACTCCTTGCTGGCGCTGGACATCTGGCCGCGCAATTTCGACGGCTCCGCGGAGTCGTTCGCGGCGCTCAAGAACCTCACCGGAGAACTGCACGGCCGGTTGTGCGTCACCGTCCAGGAGGCGACGCTCGCGGCGGCCGCCGGCCGTCGGCTGATCCGGTATGGGGGGGACCTCGTCGTGCCGCGGCAGCAGCGGCTGGAGTGCGCGCTGCTCAAGGCCATCACCGCGCAGTACGTGATGTTCCGCGAAGGCGCCGCCCAGGCACAGGCGCTGGAGCGGGAACTGCTCACCGAGCTTGTGTTCGCGGTCGAGCGGGGCGCGCCCGGCACCCTCGACCCGCTGCTCCGGCCGGCCTGGGAAGCCGCCTCCTCCGATGCGCAGCGCCGCCGCGTCGTCATCGACCAGGTCGCCTCCCTGACCGACACCTCCGCCATAGCCTGGCACCACCGGCTCTGTTTCTCCGGGGGGTGAAAACCAACCCCCCGGACCCCCCTCCCGCGACGCCACCACCCCACCCACCCAGGCACCTGTCGCACCTGTCGCACCAATCCGACATTTCAGGATTTGCCCGCGCGGATGCGAGGCGCTTGGCGGCGGTGAGCGCGCTGGGGGCGTGAGCGCGCTGGGGGCGGTGAGCGCTGGGGGCGGTGAGCGCTGGGCGTTTGTATAAATCGCGACATACCCGATATGTGCGGCTTGGTTTTGCGGTTACTTTGGGCTTCGCGGTTGATATGGGGGACTATCGTGCACAAAAAGCACCACGAAGCCCGAATCAACCGCGGTTTTGTCGGTGGGCGGGTTCACAATGGCGGCATGAAAAGAGAGATGCCATCGAAGCTCGCCGCCGTGGCCGGAATGCAATGCGGGATTGTTTCGCGGTCGCAAGCGCTTGCCGCAGGGCTCACATCGGACCAGATCAAGCACCGGGTGCGGAGCGGGCGGTGGCAGCAGGTGTTTCGGGGTGTGTACGCGACATTCACTGGGCGGGTGTCCCGCGGGGCGTTCTGGTGGGCGGTGGCGCTGTACGCCGGGCGGGGCGCGGTGTTGAGTTACGAGACGGCAGCGGAGATCAACGGGATGGTGGCCAAGGACGCCGAGCCTGCCGGGCTGGTCCACGTGTCCGTCCCGGCTGGGCGGCATGTCACGCCGGTGCCTGGGGTCCGCATTCATCGCAGTGCGCGAGAGCGGCCGATCCCATCTGTGGAGTATCCGGCGCGGACCAGTGTGGAGGATACGTTGCTGGATCTCGCGGATGTAGCGGAGACTTTCGATGATGTGTGCGCGTGGGTGACGCGGGCATTCCAACGGCGGCTGACGAACGAGGTCATGCTGCGCGAGATGATGCGACGGCGCCGCACGCTCCGCTGGCGGGCTGAGCTGGACGAACTGGTCGCCGCGGCGGCCGCGGGGGACGAATCAGCGCTCGAGTTCCGGTACACCCGGGACGTGGAGAGAGCGCATGGCCTGCCCGAGGCCAGGCGCCAGGTTGGTTTCACCGGCGCCGACGGCAGGAGGGGACGGCGGGACCGGGAGTATGAGCCACATCGGGTGATCGTCGAGCTGGACGGGAAAGTAGCTCACGCGGAGAGTGTGGTGAAGGACAGGAAGCGGGACAACGCGGCCAACGTGGAGGACAAGCGCACCTTGCGTTATGGCTGGCAGGAAGTGTGTCATGAACCGTGCGCAACGGCGGCAGAAGTCGCGCGTGTGCTACGGCGGAATGGCTGGCGGGGCGCGCCGCGGCCGTGTTCGGTGGGCTGCCAGGTCGGCCGCGGCGCTGATGTCGGTTAGGCCGCGGGGGCGCGGGGGACGGCTCCCCCCGCTAAGGCATCGTCCAGGACTGGTTGGGGTTTCCGGTGCAGCTCCAGATCTGCACCTGGGTGCCCGGCGTGATGGAGAAGCCGGTATCGTCCAGGCACGCGCCCGACTGCGGGTTGACCAGTGAGCCGTTGGCCTGCGGATGCCAGACCTGGGCGCCGGTGCCGTTGCAGTCGTACAGGTCGACCTTGGTGCCGTTAGCCGTGCCGCCACCGATGACGTCGAGGCACTTGCCGTCGGCCCGGATGGTTCCGTCGGATTCCTCGGTCCATTGCTGCCCGTTGGTGCCGTTGCAGGTGTAGATGTCCACCGCGGTGCCGTTGGTGTTGTTGTCGCCGGTGATGTCCAGGCACAGGCCCTTGTAGCCGACCAGCGGGGTAGTCGGGACGTTGTCACCCGAGGGCAGCACCATCCAGGTGAAGGAGGTACTGGCCGACGCTCCGGTGCCGTCCTTGGCGGTGACGGTAACCGTGCTGGTTCCCGGTGTGACCGGTGTTCCGCTGATCGTTCCGGAGCCGGAGATGGAGGTCCCGGCGGGCAGGCCGGTCGCGGTGAACGTGGGGGACTGGCCGCCGGTGCTGTCGGTGGCGGAGACCGGGACCGACACCGCGGTGCCGGCCAGCCCTTCCTGCGGCCCGGGGCTGGTGATGGTCACCGGCTGGCCGAGCTGGGCAGAGGAAACCGTGAGCGTGCCGGTAAGCGGCAGGTGGGCGTCGGAGTCGCCCACCGCGATGCCGTAGTTGCCGGTGCTGGTCGCCCAGCCGTTGCTGGCTGGGTTCCAGTACCGCAGGTTCTGCTGGGTGAGCTGGAACGTGACCGTCTGGCTGGCGCCTGGCTGCAAGCTGACCCGGGCGAAGCCCTCGAGCTGCCGGGGCGGCTGCCCGGAGGCAGCCGGATCGGTCACGTAGACCTGCGCCACATCGGCTCCGGCACGAGAGCCGGTGTTCGTCACGGTGGCGGTGACCGTCGCCGCGCCGCCCGCGGGCAACGCGCCGATCGTCAGGTTACTGAACGAGAACGTGGTGTAGGACAGGCCATAGCCGAACGGGAACAGCGGCGTCAGGCCCTTGGTGTCGTACCAGCGGTACCCGACGTCGATGCCCTCGGAGTACTGCACGGTCCCGTTCTGGCCGGGCCACTGGGCGGTCGTGGACGCCGGGACCTGGGACAGCGACTGAGGGAACGTGACGGGCAGGTGGCCCGACGGGTTGGCCATGCCGAACAGCAGCGATGCGATCGCGGTGCCGTCCTGCTGGCCTGGGTACCAGGCCTCCAGCACACCGGCCACCGACGACAGCCACGGCATCGTCACCGCGGATCCGGTGTTCAGCACGACGATCGTGTGCGGGTTCGCGGCCGCCACCGCGGAGATCAGCGAGTCGGCCGAACTGCCCAGATCGATGCTCGTCAGGTCGCTGCCCTCCGACTCGCCCAGGCTGGCGAACACCACCGCGACGCTGGAGGACGCCGCCAGCGCGGCGGCCGAACTCTGCGACGAGCCGTCGTTGTACTTGACCGTGGTCCCGCTGGGCGCGGCGGCGGTGATGCCCTGGAGCGGGGTGACGGTCCCGCTGGAGCTGACCGAGGCGCTTCCGCCACCAGCGGTCCGCGGGCTGGTCGAGGCGTCGGTGCCGATGACAGCGATGGACGTGTCCGCGGAGGTGAACGGCAGCACGCCGCTGTTCTTCAGCAGCACCGTGCCTTCCTGGGCGATCCGCAGCGCGGTGGCCTGGCTGGCCGAGCCGGTGGCGGTCTGAGCGGGAGAGCCTACGGTCGGCTTGTCGAACAACCCGAAGGCGAACATCTCGGTCAGCACGTGGGAGACCATGGAGTTGAGCGTCGCGGTGCTCACCGCGCCCGAGGACACCGCGTTCTGCAGCGCGGTGCCGTAGAACCCGTCGTTGCCCGGCATGTCCATGTCCAGGCCGGCGTTGGCCGAGGCGGCGGTGGAGTGGGTGGCGCCCCAGTCGGATGTGACGAACCCGCCGAAGCCGAACTGCTGTCGCAGCGCGGAACTGAGTATGGCAGGATCCTGACATGCGTAGATGCCGTTGATCGTGCTGTAGGAGCACATCACCGACGACGCTGCCCCCTGCTGGGTGCTGTCGGCGAACGCGGGCAGGTAGATCTCCTGCTCAGCCTGGGAGCTGACGATCGCGTTGTCGGCCGGAGTGTTGCGGTTGGTCTCCTGGTTGTACACGGCCAGATGCTTGACCTGGGCCATCACGCCGGTCGACTGCACGCCCTGGATGTCGGCCGCACCCATCATGCCGTTCAGGTAGGGATCCTCGCCGATCGACTCGAACGCGCGGCCCCAGCGCGGATCCCGGACGATGTTGATCGTGGGCCCGAGGTCGACCGTGGTGCCCTTGGCGGTCTGCTCGGTGCCGATGGCCTGGCCGTAGGTCTGCGCGGCCGCGGTGTCCCAGGTCGCCGCCAGATCCGCCGGCGCGGGCAGTTGCGTGACCCCGGTCATGCCATCGGCCACTCCGGCCGGCCCGTCTTCCAGGTTGATGGCCGGGATGCACAGCGCCCCGACGGCGGGAATCAGGCCGACATAGCTGGAGCCCGACGCGCCGGTGAGCACCGTTACCTTCTGCGCGGTGGTCATCTTGGCCAGCACCTGGCTCACTCGCTGCGGGATAGGGGCGCTGGAGCCGACCCATGGGCAAGCCGCAGAGGCGGCGTGGGCGCCGGCCGGCGGCCCGGCTACGGCGAACGTCGTCGCGACGCATACCGCGGTAAGAGACAGCATCGTCCGCTGGCGTCTGTGCATGATGCCTCCTCGCATCGTGTGGACACAGGATGCAACACCGCCGTGCGGCTCATGTCAATGCCCAATTACGCACGGTATGCGGTAATGCCCGGGTAAGCCGATCGGTGGACAGCGGATGTGGCGGGTCGGGGGACGCGCGCGACCGTGCTGACGATAGACGATTGACGCATGGGAAACGACGCGGCGGTGCAGGTCACCGGGCTGCGGAAGAGCTACGGGGAGCTCGCCGCGGTCGACGGCATCGACATCGAGATCGGCGCGGGCGAGGTGTTCGCCCTACTCGGGCCCAACGGCGCGGGCAAGACCACGACGATGGAGATCCTGGAGGGGTTTACGCCATCTGCGCGCGATCGTGGAGGTGGGTCCGCTCGGCCCGACGGGCCGGGTCATCGCCACCGTGGCGCTGGCCGCGATGGTGCCGTGGTATCTGCTGGCCGGCCGGGCGATATTTACGTCTGACGAGGCCAGCTGGGAGAAGGCGCAGACGACCTGGCGGAGCTGGGTGTACCTGAGCGGGATCGTGGTGCTGTTCGCCGCGGTGCAGAGCCAGAACCTCAACGCCTGGTTCCTCGCCTTGCGATCAGCCCGCAGTGCTTCCATGTGACGACGACGCGCCGCGGCATGTGGTTCGTCGTCGCGTTGAACGGCGTCGCCGGCCTGATCGTCATCGTGCGGGGGCACGGGCTTGAGAACGCGATGACCGCCATAGGAATCGTGGTGTTCGCGATTGGATTCTCCTACGTGTACAGCCGATTCATGATGCAGATCATCGAGAAGAACCTGGAACACGCGGCGCTCATCGAGGAGCTTTCCTCGATCCGGCACGAACTGGCCGCCGCACACCACGAGGCGGGGATGCTCGCGGAGCGGCACCGGCTGGCCGGCGAGATCCACGACACGCTGGCGCAGGGCTTCACCAGCATCGTGACGCTGGTGCAGGCAGCCGAGGCGGGCCTGGATCCGGCGGCCATCGAGGTCCGCCGGCACCTCGACATGGCGCTCGCCACCGCGCGGGACAACCTGGCCGAGGCGCGGGCCCTGGTCGGCGCGCTCAGCCCGGCCCGGTTGGAGGACAGCAGCCTGGGCGATGCCCTGTACCGGGTCGCCGAGGCGATCGGCGCGGAAACCGGAATCCGGGCCCGAGCCGAGATCGCGGGCGCGGTCCGGCCGCTGCCAACCGCGGCGGAGGTGGTGCTGCTGCGGGTATGCCAGGAGGCCCTGGCCAACGTGCGCAAGCACGCGGCCGCGCATCAGGTGGACGTCCGGCTGTGTTACCGGGATGACGCCGTACAGCTCGAGGTGGCCGATGACGGGACCGGCTTCGATGCGGAGACGGTCAACGGCGGCTATGGACTGCGCGGCATGCGTGACCGGGTGGCGGCGGCCGCCGGAACGGTGCAGGTGCGATCCGCCGTCGGCGGGGGCACGACGGTGCTCGTGGAGTTGCCCGCATGATCCGGGTGCTGCTCGCCGACGATCATCCGGTGGTCCGGGCCGGCCTGCGGGGCATGCTCGCCACGGAAGGCGATATCGAGGTCTCGGGCGAGGCGGGCTCGGGGCCAGAGGCCGTCGCGGTGGCCCGGACAGGGGGATACGACGTCATCCTGATGGATCTGCGGATGCCAGGCGGGGACGGCGTGACCGCGACCAGAGACATCCTCTCGGCCGGATCCGCCGCCCGGGTGCTCGTGCTGACCACCTACGAGACCGATGCCGACATCCTCCGGGCCGTGGAAGCGGGCGCCACCGGTTACCTGCTCAAGGACGCCACCCCGGGCGAACTGGCCAACGCGATACGCGCCGCCGCGCGCGGCGAGACCGCGCTCGCGCCGTCGGTCGCCGAGCGCCTGGTGTCACACGTGCGCCGCCCGCAGCGCGAATCGCTGTCCGTCCGGGAAACCGAGGTCCTGGCCCACGTGGCGCGCGGCGCCACCAACGCCGAGATCGGCCGTCGGCTCCACATCAGTGAGGCCACGGTGAAGACTCACCTGCTCCGTGCGTTCGGCAAGCTCGGGGTCTCCGATCGCACGGCGGCGGTCACCATCGCCCTGGAACGCGGGATCCTCCCGCCCGTGGGCGGCTAATTCACTGGCTTATATACGCGTAACCCGTATATAGTTCATGCATGAGCGATCAACCGTTGCGGGAACCGGCCTTCCTGGTGCTCACCGCACTGGCCGGAGGCCCGCTGCACGGGTACAGCATCGTGGAAGACGTGCTGCGGATCTCGGACGGGCGGGTCAAGCTGCACACCGGCACGCTGTACGCGGTGCTCGACCGCCTGCGTGAGGCAGGGCTGATCGAGGTCGAGCGCGAAGAGATCGTGGACTCCCGGCTGCGCCGTTACTACCGGCTGAGCACGGCCGGAGCGGAACGGCTGGCCGCCGAGGCCGACCGGATGCAGCGCAACGCCAGCGCGGCGACGCTGCGTCTGCGCCGGCTGCGACCAGAGGCAGGCACAATATGAGGTGGCGAGGGCCGCGGAACCAGCGGCTGGCCGGGGAGATCCTCGAGCGGCGTTATCGTCGGCTGCTCGCCCTTTATCCGTCCGACTACCGGGCCGCCTACGCCGACGAGATGCTGGGCGTCGCGCTGGCGCGGTCTGGTTTTCGCGCTGGTCATAGCCGCGTCGGCCGTCATTGCGGTGCGTGGCGAAGGCAGGCAGCCGTCGTGGCGGCTGATCACGGCGGTCGCGATCGCAGGGGCCGCGTCGGCTGGGGCGCGATGCTGATGGCGATCGGCCGCTGCCGTCCGGAGGTGCGTCGCCGGGTCGTGGTTCTGCTGCTGCCGACCGCGGCAACGGCTGCGCTTGTGACCTGGACGTTCGGCGGGTTCCTCGCGTCCAGCCCGCGCTTCGTCAATCCGGTGGCACTGAACGAGGCGCAGTGGACGGCGCTGGCCCTCGTTCCCGTCGCGGTGTTCACGGGCGGTCTGTTCTGGCTGCGTCGTTACGAGCGGTTCCTGAGCGCGCTGTCCGCGAAGTGATGGCCGCTAGGCCGCGGTCGGTGTCGGTCAGGTCGGCGAGCACCACATGCGCGCCGGCCTCGGCCAGCGCGACCGCCGGGTAGCTCCCGGTCGCGACACCCACCACCCGCGCGCCGGTGGCCAGCGCCGCCTCCACATCCAGCGGCGTATCCCCGACCAGCACCGTAGCCTCCCCGGAAAAATCCCGCCCGTACACCCCTTTAGCGGCACGCCTGGCCACATCCACCAGCTCCGCGCGCACCTCGTGCACGTCCCCGTAGGCGCCGGCGTCGAAGTCCAGATACGCGTCCAGCCCGGCAGCTCGCAACTTCAGCTCTGCCAGAATCCTGATATTTCCGGTAAGCGCGGATTGATGCAGGCGAGCCGACGCGAGCGCCGCGAGTGCATCGGATGCGCCGGGCAGCGCAAGTACCTGGGCCGGTGGCGATCGGCGGAGCGCAGCGACGTGCCGGGCAAGTCCGGCCAGGAAGGCGTCCACGTGAGCGCGTGGCTCAGCGATGCCGGCCAGAGCCAGCGTGTCCAGCGCGATAGCACGATCGGTCCTGCCCGCCTTTGGCGCCACCGTGGTCAGCTCGCGTCCGTACAGCTCGAGGAACACGTCGCGGTACAGCTGCGTCCCCAGCCCGTTGGCGTTGACGAGCGTATAGTCGACGTCCCACAGGACCAGCAGTTCCGGCACGGGCCAAGGCTACGAGAGGACTAGACTCCCGAGGACGGGAGGCTCTGCTGGCTCGCGGGGGGACGACCCCCCGCACCCCCCGATGAATGAGTCTGAGCGCGGAGGTGATCATGGCTGGGCGTATCCGCGACGAGGACATTGCCGCAGTCCGGGAGCGGTCTCCGGTCGACGAAGTCATCGGGGAATACCTGCATCTGAGGAGCGCGGGCGGCGGCTCGGTCAAGGGCCTCTGCCCGTTCCACGACGAGAAGACACCCTCGTTCAACGTCACACCGTCGCGCGGCCTGTGGTACTGCCACGGCTGCGGCGAGGGCGGTGACGTCATCAAGTTCGTGCAGAAGATCGACGCGCTGAGCTTTATCGAGGCGGTGGAAAAGCTGGCCGCGCGGGCCGGTATCGAGCTGCGATACGAGCAGGGCGGCTACGTGCCTGGGCAGGAACAGAGCCAGCGCCGCCGGCTGATCGACGCCCATCGCATCGCTACCGTCTTCTTCACCGAACAGCTGCGCGGCCCGGCCGCCGAGCAGGCACGCAAGTTCCTCGCCGAGCGCGGATTCGAGGACGCGGACGCGGAGCGGTTCGGGGTCGGTTACTCGCCGGCCTCGTGGGAGGACCTGACCAGGCACCTGCGGGGGCGCGGCTTCACCGACGCGGAACTGCTCGCCTCCGGCCTGGCCACCCAGGGGCGGCGCGGCGCGATGGACCGGTTCCGCGGCCGGCTGATGTGGCCGATCAGGGATCTGTCCGGAGACGTCATCGCGTTCGGCGCGCGCAAGCTCAACCCGGACGACGACGGCCCCAAATACCTCAACACGCCAGAAACCCCGCTGTTCCGGAAGTCGACCGTGCTGTACGGCGCCGACCTGGCCAAACGAGAGATCGCGCACCGGCGGCAGGCGGTCATCGTCGAGGGTTACACCGACGTGATGGCCTGCCACCTGGCCGGGGTGCCGACCGCCGTGGCGACGTGCGGCACGTCGTTCGGCGAAGACCACATCAAGGTCCTGCGCAGGCTGATCATGGACACCGAGGGGTCGACGGGGGAGGTGATCTTCACCTTCGACGGTGACGCGGCCGGACAGCGCGCGGCGCTGCGGGCGTTCAGCATGGAAGAGAAGTTCGTCACCCAGACCTTCGTCACAGTCCAGCCCGACGGGCTCGACCCGTGCGACGTGCGGCTCGCGCACGGCGACGCGGCGGTCCGTGATCTCATCGCCCGCCGGGTCCCGCTGTTCGAGTTCGCCATCCGCGGCGTGCTGACCAGGCACAACCTGGACACCACCGAGGGGCAGCTCGCCGCGCTCGACGAGGCCGCCCAGATCGTGGCGAAGATCAAGGACAAAGGGCTCCGTATCAGGTACGCGGCCAACCTCGATCGCTGGCTCGGCATGATGGACGAGGACTTCGTGCTGGCCCGGGTCCGTGAGCACGCCGGCGACCGGGGGGGACTCGGGGGGACGGCGTCCCCCCGGAAGCGGGGGGGACGCCCCCCCGGGGGAGGCACTGCCTGGGACGCCGGGCCTGGGCCGGAGCACGAGGCGGTGGGGAGTAACCACAGTACGTTCGTGCAAAATGGTTCTGATCCTGTGGTGAGGGTTGAGCGGGAAGCGCTGAAGCTGGCTGTGCAGCGGCCCGGCCTGTGCGGGCCCGAGTTCGACGCACTGGGCGCGGAGGCGTTCACCGCTCCCGCGCACGGCGCCATGTTCGCGATGATCATGGGGTGCGGCGGGACCGCGGCCGCGGGCAGTCCGCGCGACTGGGCCGCGCGGCTGCTGGAAGCGACGCCGAACGAGCGAGCGCGGGCCTTCGTCACCGGGCTCGCCGTGGAGGCGTTGCAGATCCCGGGAGAGCCGGACGCCAAGTACGCGGACGTCGTCCTGGCGCGAGTGGGCGAACTCGCGGTCAGCCGGGAGATCGCCGCGGTGAAGGCGCGGCTGCAGCGGATGAACCCCGTCGAGGAGCAGGCGGCGTACAACCGGCTGTTCGGTGATCTGGTGGGACTGGAGCGACGGAGGAAGGCGCTACTGGAACGAGCCACTGGCGCGTGACTATAGCAGCCTGCGCTGGTCTGGTTAAGTAGCGGCGGGGTAACAAAATTAGGTCCCCCGTAACATACCGTCGGTGACGCAGACTGGTGAGCGTGACCCTCACCGTACTGACGAGCAAAGCGGCTAAGACGGCGGATCAGCTAACAGATCTCGTGTCAAAGGGACGGGAACGGGGTTCGGTGACCATGGCCGACGTCATGGTCGCCCTTGATAATGCCGACCTGCCTCCAGAGGCTCTGGAGGCGGCGGTACGGGCTCTCGCTGACGAGGGCGTCGAAGTACTTGACGTGCCGCAGGAGGACGAGGTCGAGGTCGAGGTCCAGCGGCGCGGCGAGATCGACACCAGTAGACGAGCCACCACCAGCGACCTGGTGCGGATATACCTCAGGGAGATCGGGCGCGTCCCGCTGCTCACCGCCGAGGACGAGGTCGAGCTGGCCAAGTGCATCGAGGCGGGCCTGTTCGCCGACGACATACTGTCCGGCGGCTTCGAGTTCCCCGGCCGGTGCGTGCGTGCCGAGCTCGAGTTGCTGATCGAGGAGGGGGTCCGCGCCAAGCAGCGGCTGATCGAGGCCAACCTCCGGCTGGTCGTGTCCATCGCCAAGCGATATATCGGCCGCGGGCTGGTATTCCTCGACCTTATCCAGGAAGGCAATCTCGGCCTCATCCGCGCGGTGGAGAAGTTCGACTACACGCGCGGCTACAAGTTCTCCACGTACGCGACGTGGTGGATCCGGCAGGCGATCACGCGGGCGATCGCCGACCAGGCGCGGACCATCCGCGTGCCGGTGCACATGGTCGAGACGATCAACAAGCTGGCCCGGGTGCAGCGGCAACTGCACCAGGAACTGGGGCGCGAGGCGTCGGTCGACGAGATCGCCGCGGAGATGGGACTGGAGCCCGAGAGGGTCGCGGAGATCCAGCGGATCGCCCAGGAGCCGGTATCCCTGCAGTCCCCGATCGGCGAAGAAGAGTCCGATCTCGGGGACTTCATCGAAGACGCGGATGCCGTGGTGCCCATCGAGGCCGCGGCGTTCATCATGTTGCAAGACCAGCTCGAGCGGGTGCTCTGCGAACTGGCCGAACGTGAGCAGCGGATCATCCAGTTGCGGTTCGGGCTGACCGACGGGCACCCGAGGACACTGGAGGAAGTAGGCCGGGAGTTCGGCGTGACCCGGGAGAGGATCCGGCAGATCGAGTCCAAGACCCTGGCCAAGCTCCGCCATCCGTCCCGTGCCCAGATGCTGCGGGAGTTCCTCGACTAAGTTCCCATGGTTCCCGCTCCGCCCGGTCGCGTGCCGTTCACTGTGACATGCTCGGCGTCGTAGTTCCCGTTGTGGCCCCTGGCGAGCTGGCTGCGGACCTTCTCGGCGCTGTTCTTCACCTTGTCCGCGCTGTTCCTGGCGGTCTCGGTGAGCTTCGGCAGCCGTTGCGTCGCCTGCTGCGTGGCCTGCTGAGCCGCTGCCTTGGTCAGCTCACCAGCCTTCTGCCCGGCGGTCCGCGCGGCCTTCCGCACGGCGGGATTCTCGGCTACCTTCTGTGCATATTTAACGAACTGATCGTAACGCTCACGCCCAGCTCGTGCGCCAGCCAGCAGGCCGAGAGCGAACCCCGTCAGGAACGCGACACGATATCGCATATGGCACTCCTCTCAGATGCGCGTCCATGTCATCTGCTTGCATGAACTTTCCCCCTGTAGGCGAGCGTACTCATTTTCCGGCGAGCGCTGAGAGATGGAGCCGGCCGGCGGATGTCACGTCTGGCCCCTGGGTGCGCTACCCTTATGCGGGTCGATCCCGCGTAGCTCAATCGGCAGAGCGTCCGGCTGTTAACCGGCAGGTTATAGGTTCGAGTCCTATCGCGGGAGCTTTCTGATCTGGCCCGCTTTATCGGCGCTTGGCGTAGCGTTCCGGCAGGGTGCGCATGATCGTGGGTTGCTCCTTATGTGCCGCTGTGCGGAATTTCGCTAGATTACCGGTATGTCTTCCTCCCCGCACGGCGAGAGCGCGGCCCGCTGGCTCGACGGCAAGCAGCGTGTGATGGAAGAGCGGATCGCGAGCCTGGTCGAGGTGAACTCGTTCACCGATAACGTGGACGGGGGGAGGCGGGTGGGGAGCATGCTCCGCGAGCTGTTCGCGATCAGCGGGCTCACGTCGCGTCTGAAGCCGAGCGCGCGCTACGCCGATCACCTCCTGTTCGCCTCACGCTCAGCGGCGTCGGCCGGGCCCCGTCCCGTCGCGCTGGTCGGCCATCTCGACACCGTGTTCCCGCCCGGCTCGTTCGAGGGGTTCCGGCGTGACGGAGATCTCGCGCGCGGGCCCGGTGTCCTGGACATGAAGGGAGGGCTCGTAGTCGTCGCGTTCGCCGTGCAAGCGCTAGCGGAGACCGCCGGACTCGACGCCGTGGCGCCGCTGCGGATCGCGATCGTGGCCGATGAGGAGGTCGGGTCGCCAGAAGGGCAGGGCGTCATCCGTGACTGGATCGCGGGGGCCGGCTCCGCGCTCGTCTTCGAGGCAGGCCGGACCGAGCCGCCTGACGCGATCATCACGCGCCGGAAGGGGACCGGAGGGATGACCGCGCGCGCGTCCGGCAAGGCTGCTCACGCCGGGAACAACCATAAGGACGGGGTGAACGCGCTGTGGGCCATCGCGCGCTTCACTGACCGCATCCAGCAGCTCAGCGATTACGACCGGGGGGTGACGGTAAATGTCGGGAAGATCACCGGGGGTCAGGGGAAGAACACGGTCCCGGACGAGGCCGAAGCCGTGATCGACATCCGCTTCTGCACGCGTGCCGACGCGGACGCCTTGGTCGCCGCGATTGGCCGCGCGGCGGACGAGGCGGCGACCTCCGTGCCCGGGTCGCGCATCACGATCGGAGGAGGGGTCGCGCGGTTGCCGCTCGAGCGGACCGAGGCGAGCGGTGAGCTGATGCGCGCGTATGCTGCCTGCGCCCGCGCGTCCGGTCTCGGCGGAGACGAAGCGCCGCTCATCGGCGGAGGGAGTGACGCGAGCACATCGTCGGCGATGGGGATCGCGTCGATCGACGGGCTCGGTCCGCGCGGCGCCGGGTTCCACACCAAGCAGGAGCGGATCGAGGTGGCCACACTCGTCCCCAAAGCTCAGGCTCTCGCGCGCTTCCTCGCATCACGCCCGGCCTAGGCGGACCATTAACGACGCCGACCCGAGTCGTCGCATCGGTTTGACACAGCTGATCACGCATCCATCGTGCGGGGCGCACACCCTTGTTGTCAATAAAACCTACCGATAAAGCATGATATTGTGCCAGTATTCCGATCTTAAAGATCGATATATGGAACGGCTGTGGTTCTACGTCTGCGGAACGGAGCTACCGGCATGCACCTGGCGGTCGCGCTCGATGACACGGGCTGGCATCCCGCCGGCAGCCATATCGAGTTCAGTTCCTTCGCGCACATGGCCCAGACCGCGGAACGGGCCAAGTTCGACTTCCTGTTCCTCGCCGAGGGGCTTCGGCTGCGCGAGCAGAACGGCAAGATCTACGACCTCGACGTGATGGGCCGTCCCGACACGTTCACGGTGCTGGCCGCCAGGTACGACCGGGCCCGGACGTTCCTGGCCACCGCGTTCGAGCTGTTCGATTCCTGGCACGGCGATGAGATCGTGGCCGACAAGGCGTCTGGCGTCTTCCTGGCCGACGCCTCGGCCGGCCGTTCGTTCCATAAGGATCTTTTCTTTGACATCAATGGCCGGTTCAACGTCGCGGCGCAGTGGCGGGCGCTGGCAGCGGAACGGCGGCTGTCGATCCGCGAGCTGATCATCGAGGTCACCGGCCGCCAGACATTCGTGGGCTCGCCGGCCACCGTCGCTGCGGCGATCAACGACCTGGTACAGGCCGATGCCAGCGACGGGTTCATCCTCGTCCCCCACATCACCCCCGGCGGCCTCGACGAATTCGCCGGCAGCACGCTACGCGAGCACCTCGGCCTGGCCCCGCTATGATCCCGCTTGCCGTCCTCGACCTGGTGCCGGTCAGCTCCGGCTCCACCGCCGCACAGGCGCTGCGGAACAGCATCGACCTGGCTCAGGCCTGCGAACGGTCCGGCTACGCCCGGTACTGGTTCGCCGAGCACCACCTCAACCCCGGCGTGGCCGGGACCTCCCCGGCGGTCCTGCTCGCGCTGACCGCCGCCGCGACCTCGACGATCCGGATCGGATCCGGCGCGGTACAGATGGGCCACCGCACCGCGCTGTCCACGGTCGAGGAGTTCGGCCTCATCGACGCCATGCACCCCGGGCGGCTTGACCTGGGCCTCGGCCGCTCTGGCGGGCGTCCCCGCGGTACAGCGGCCTCGCCAGAAGACCCCGGGCCGTACCGGACGGACAACGGCCTGCTCATCCCGCGGCGGTTCTCACCCGCGCACCTGCTGAAGAGCCCGCGGTCCGCCATGCAGAAGGCGCTGCTGCAGCTTCCCGGCGCGCAGCCGCAGGACTACACCGAGCAGGTCGCAGACATCCTCGCTCTGCTCCGCGGCACGTACAAGTCGGTCGACGGCGTCGAGGGACACGCCGTTCCCGGGGAAGGCGCCGACGTGCAGGTGTGGATCCTGGGCAGCAGCGGCGGGGAAAGCGCCCAGGTAGCCGGCGCGAACGGGCTGCGGTTCGCCGCCAATTACCACGTCAGCCCGGCCACGGTGCTGGAGGCCGTCGACGGATACCGGACGGCGTTCAAGCCTTCTGCCGACCTGGACCGGCCCTACGTGAGCGTGTCCGCCGATGTGGTCGTCGCCCCGGATGAAGCTACCGCGCGGGAACTGGCGAGCGGTTACGGCATGTGGGTACGCAGCATCCGCACGGGCGAGGGAGCGATCCCGTTCCCTACCCCTGAGCAGGCCCGCGCACACCGCTGGACCGACGCCGACCTTGAGCTTGTCGCCGACCGTGTCGGCACCCAGTTCACGGGTTCCCCCGGGCAGGTAGCCGGCCAGCTCGAACGGCTCGCCAGCGCCACCGGCGCCGACGAGCTGATCATCACCACGATCACCCACGACCACGCCGACAGGGTCCGCTCCTACCGCCTGCTCGCCGAGGAATGGCACCGCCGGGACAAAGCAGTCAAAGCCGCGGCAAGGCCAAGAACAGCTGCGGGACCTGTCCGCTAATACGCCGGTTAGCCTGCCCTGACGCTCTTCGGTGGTCTTGCGTGCTCCTGTGCGGCCACTAGGTGGCGGGCGAGTTGCGGCGGCCTGGTCGCGGATTTCCGGGATGGCCGTTGTCTCGTACCAGCGTCGGCGTAGTGGCGGGCCCAGGGTGAAGATGTCGCTGGCAGGCCTGCCGCCGGTGCCGATTGGCTACTGCCAGCCCGTTGTCCTCGCCGAGATACATTTTTTCTTGCGACGATCCTTTGTCGAGCTTCTAGACATTAAACTTCCTCTCTGCGCCCCGATAACCGATCTTGTGGTGACTGCGGGAAGCTTTTAATTTCTTGCCATTTCCTGCGCCGCGAACGCACTCACAAGGGACGGCATCTGATAGTAATCGGGATCAGTCGATACGATCTTGATCATGTGGACACCGATAATTTCTTCTACCAGATCCTCGGCTTCGGAAGGCGGCATATTGAGGCGCACGGCGGCATCGCTCGCCGAGAAGCATGCCGATCCCATACGAGAAAGAACGAGAAGTGCCTTCCGCGCGTCCGTACCCATCGACCGGTAAGTCGATGCCAGTTCCGTTCCCATGTCGAGATCGGCAAGCCGGAGCTCATCGAGAAGGTTATTCTCTTCTGCCAGCCGCCGGGCTAGCCTGGCTATTTTCCAGTGTGGCCGGGCGGCAAGGCGGGCCGCGCTGATCCGCACGGCCAGCGGGTTGTTCCCGCATAGTTCCACGATCCGGCGGACCGCCACTTCCTCGGCGGCCACCCGGTCCGCGCCTACGATTTTGGAGAGCAGTTCTATCGACTGCTCACGAGTGAAGACGTCGAGCTCCACACGTTGTACTCCCCCAAGCGCGGCAAGGTGTGAACGGCTGGTGACCAGCAACCCGCAACCCGCCACACCAGGCACCAGCGGCCGTACCTGCCGCTCGTCCGCCGCGTCATCGAGCAGGATGAGCGTTCGGGTACCGGCGAGAGTGTGCCGGTACAGCGCAATCAGGTCCTCAATCCCTGAGGGAATGGCATCTTCTTCCATGCCTAGTGACTTCAGCAGCTTCGTCAAGATGGTGGCGGTGTCTAGTGGCCGGCCCGTGCTTCCTCCAAGGGTGGCAAGGAGCTGCCCGCCGATGAAACGCTCGCGCAGCTTCCTCGCCACGTGCAATGCGAGCGTGGTCTTGCCGATACCGCACATGCCGGTGATGGCGCACACGTCCGGGACGCGGTCTCGCTGCGCTGGCGCGGTAAGAACTGTACAGACGCGAGCGACCTCGGCATCTCGTGCCGTGAAGTCGCTGGTTTCTGGCGGCAGCACCGGAACGTGCGCGAGCGCAACGTGATGCCTGCGACCGGCTGGTGATAGCAAGGCGGGGTCATCGGCCAGGATTGACTGGTGAAGCTCCTGGAGTTGTGCCGAAGGATCGAGGCCTAGCTCCTCAGCGAGGAGCCTCCGGAATGCATGGTATGCGGCGAGCGCATCTGGCGTCCGGCCGGAGCGGCACAGGCTGAGCATCAACTGGGCACGCAGGCGCTCGCGCAGCGGGTGGGCAGCCACCAACGCGATGAGCTCGGTAATCAGCGCGTCATGTCCGCCGAGGGCGAGATCGGCGTCGATGCGATCCTCCAACGCCCCCATCCTGGCCTCCTCCAGCCGGGGTTGCTCTGCCTCAGCCATATGTTCGGTGACTCCGGCTAGCGGCTGACCCCGCCACAGCGCCAGCGCCGCGCCAAGCATCCCCGTTGCCACTCGCATGCGACCTGCCGTCAACGCCAGGCGCCCCTCGCCGGCTAGGCGCTCGAACTCGGAGAGATCGACGTTTACCCCCCCGGGCGTGACCATCAACCGGTAGCCCGGCGGCTGCCGCTCAATCTGGACTTCCGCACCGAGCAGACTGCGTAGCCGGGATGCGTAGGTATGAAGCTGCGCCTGAGTAGTGGAGGGAGGCTCCACTCCCCAGAGCATCTGAACAAGCCTGAAGTCGGAAACTACCTGGTCATCCGCGAGCAATAGCGAAGCCAGCATGGTGCGCATTTTTGAACCCCGTACCTCGATCCTGGTCCCGCCGTTCCACGCTTCCACAGGTCCGAGTAGCCGAAACCACATCGGCCTACCCCCTTAACCAGCACATCTAGTATCGGCCAAGGCAAGCTTGCCGCGAGTGGATCGCGATTCCGGCAAAGCAAGCGTGCAGCATCCTGCATTGGCAGCACATGGCCCGGACGCCTCACTTTTGTTCCACCGCTTCGCCTGTGTAAAACGCCACCTAGCGGGCCTGTTGTCGTCATTTGTATCGGAACGATTACCTTTAGTGGCGCGCAATCTGTGCTGGAGCCAGAAGGTTCCTGATCAGTAACTGGTGGACAGGCCGGACAGACTCTCGTAGTCTGCCGAATAGATCCAGTGGCTGAACGGGGAAGGCCAAGTGGGATGCAAGGAAAGCAAGGGTGCAGTGAACCGCGCGTGGTGCAGGAGATCGCTCAGAGCGATCCCGGCCAGGAACCACGGCAATCATCTCATGCCATTGAAATGCTACAGTTCCTAGGACTGGGACCTGACGCCGCAATCATCTATCAGTTCATGATCAGGCACCCCCATGCGGATGATCTTTATATAGCTGAGAGTCTCGGGTGGGCTGAAGCACGCGCGCGCCGCGCGTTGCGCGAAATCGAACAGCGATCCCTCGTCCGCCGGTCATATGAGCAGCCAGGAGAAGTGCGGCTGGTCAATCCCGTTGTCGGCTTGGGGGCGCTTATCGCTCGGTGCGAGGCTGACCTGTCGCAGCACGAGCAGACGGTCGCGGAATGCCGGGCGCTGACTGCCGACCTTACTAGCGAGTATCGTAAGCTGCATGAAGCGCAGCCTTACTTGCGCGCCGATCAGCTCATCGGACTTGACAGGATCCGCCTCACCATAGAGGAACTGGCCAAAGACTGCACCACAGAACTCGCCGCATTCGTTACAGGCGGTCCACAGACCCAGGAGAATCTGGCCGCAAGCAAGCCATTGGACAGATCGCTGCTCGAACGCGGTGTTCGTATGCGCACTATTTTCCTGGAGAGCATCGTAAATGACCCCATGACCACGGCATACGCTGGGTGGCTGAAAGAAATGGGAGCCGAGGTTCGGACGGTTCCGAGCTTGCCAGCTCGCATGGCACTATATGATGCGAGAATAGCACTCGTAGCTATTGACCCAGCTCAGAGCGGTAAAGGAGCGGTCCGTCTAGACTGCACGGGGATCGCATCCCTTCTTCATACTTTTTTCGATCAGATCTGGGCTGTGGCCGAGGAATGGGGCGCTCAGCACCATCGTGACCTCGGGGGCCCCACGAGGCAGCAGCATGCGATTCTCTGGCTTCTCGCCGCCGGCGATACCGACGCTGCGATATCCCGGAAACTCGGCATCTCAGTGCGGACTACCCGGCGTTTGATCGCCGAGTTGGCCGACCGGCTCGACGCCCGCAGCCGCTTTCAGATCGGCATGCGAGCAGCAGAGGTGGGCTGGCTCGGAACTCGAAAGCCTTAGGAGTGGATCTGGCGCTGGGTCCGTTCACCGCCGGCCGGGCCCTCGTCGTCGCAGGCTAGGAACTCTCGGACCTGCGCGATAGGGGGAAGCGGCCATCACGGCGACTACCAGCATTGCTCAAATATAGGGCGCGGGCGCATAGTGGCGCGCAGGCGTTCCCGCCGCTCGCCGACCGATGTGGAGGTGAGTTGAGCTGGAGCGACCGCGGACCAGCACCGCTGCAGCACAGCACAGACATAGGCGGGCGGATATAGAAGGGTTATGGTGGACGAGCCCAGCATTGTTCCCAGTGGGTGCGGTATTCATGCCTCCGCATAGCCGGCGTGCTCGTGAAGGGGGAGCAATGAAGCATAAACCGTTGAGCGGAATCCTCTCGACCATCGGGCAAACCCCGCTTGTTGAGCTATGCAACCTGATGCCAGGATTCGGTGCGCGGATCTTTGCCAAGCTTGAACGGTTCAACCCCGGCGGCAGCATAAAGGACCGGACCGCGGCCAGCATGCTGCTCGGAAAGATCAACAGCGGTGAACTCGACCCCGTGCGGTCGGTCGTCATTGAGTCGAGTTCTGGCAATTTGGCGATTGGCATCGCGCAGATCTGCAGATACTTCGGGATACGCTTCGTCTGTGTGGTCGATCCGAAGACCGCGAACCACAACCTCGCAATTCTTCGGGCGTACGGTGCCGAAGTGGAGATGGTGACCGACCCGGACCCGCAGACCGGCGAGTATCTGCCGGTGCGGCTGCGGCGCGTACAAGAACTCGTGCAGACCGTCCCGCACGCCTTCTGGCCCAACCAGTACGCCAACACACTGAATCCTCGCGCGCACGAGCAGACGATGCGAGAGATCAGCACGGAGCTAGACGGGCACGTCGACAATCTGTTCTGCGCGACGAGCACGACGGGAACGCTACGAGGCTGCGCCAACTACCTGCGGCAGCATCACATGCCGACCAGGCTCGTGGCGGTGGACGCCGTTGGCAGCGTGCTCTTCGGGTCCGCGCCCGCCGGGGCCAGGCTCATACCCGGCCATGGCGCGTCTGTGCTGCCCAAACTGCTCGACCGGACCGCCGTGGATGAGGTGGTCCATGTCACGGACCTTGAGTGTGTCGTCGGGTGCCGGCGCTTGACGCTGCGGGAGGCCATCCTTGCGGGCGGGTCGTCCGGCGCGGTTATCGCAGCTCTTGAGCGGCTGAGCTGCTCAATCCCCGACGGGGCGAACTGCGTGCTGATCTTCCCCGACGGGGGCGACCGCTACCTGGACACCATCTATTCCGACACCTGGGTGACGGAGCATTTCGGTGAGGTCTCGCAACTGTGGAAGGACTCAGAGCTGACTGCGGAGGGTACGTGCTAATTTTGCGTCACGGAGAGGTAAACGACATCGTCAGCGGGCGTGAGCGGGAGATCGTCGGCTTGGTGACCTCGGCCTACCGGTTGCACCACGCCGGAAAGTCGGCACTGCCGCACTCCTGCTTCCTGCGCCTGCCGGACGGGACGCCCAACCGTATCATCGCGCTTCCCGCGTACCTGGGTGGCGACGTCGGTGTCGCAGGGCTGAAGTGGATCGCCTCGTTCCCGTCGAATATAGCCGCCGGGATGGAGCGAGCCAGCGCGGTCATGCTGTTGAATTCGACGCGGACGGGCCACCCCGAGGCACTCATCGAGGCATCGCTGATCTCAGCCAAGCGCACCGCGGCCAGCGCTGCGGTGGCCGCCGCCACGCTCTGTGGCGGCCAAGGTCACGACGGCGTTGCCCTGATCGGATGCGGGGTCATTAACGCCGAGATCCTGCGCTTCCTCGCTGCCACGCAGCCCTCGCTGCGCGGGGCGGTCGCCTTCGACGCCAGCGCCGAGCGGGCGGATGCGTTCGTGAGGAAGTGCCGTGAGTCGATACCCAATGTCACAGTGATCGCGGTAGATGATCTTGATACGGCCGTGGCGGCTTACGATCTTGTCTCCATCGCCACCACCGCGAGCGAGCCGCACATGGGACTGGGCGCGTGCCGCCCGGGGGCGACCGTACTGCACATCTCGCTCCGCGACCTTCACGTCAACTCCATCCTGGGTTGCCAGAATGTGGTGGACGATGCCGAACACGTGTGCCGCGAACGCACCTCGCTGCACCTCGCAGAGCAGGTCACCAATGGCCGGGGGTTCATTGACGCCTCTCTCGGCGAGATCCTGTCGAGGCCGGAGGACTTCCGCCGCGAGCCCGGTAAGGTGGTCACTTTCTCGCCTTTCGGCTTGGGTGTTCTCGATATCGCGGTGGCGCAGTTCGTGCACGGCGAGGCATTGCGGCGAGGGATGGGGCTGGCCGTCCAAGACTTCTTGCCGTTGCCGGGGATGCCAGAATATGCGCGGTGACCATCGCGACGCCGGGAGGCTGCAGCGCAGGAAGTCCCGTCGTTCTGCCGCACGCAGGTGGAGTCAGCTGCAGCGGGAAACCGGATGCTAGGGGGATATCCCGGTCGCCGTGCGCCGCATAGCGTTGGCAGTGTGATCAGTGACGTTGGAAGCCGCGTCGACCTGATAGACGTGCGCAAGAAGTATCGCACGGCTGCGGGAGAGGTTGACGCTCTGGCCGGAGTCAGCGCCTCGTTCGCCGCTGGCACGTTCACGGCGGTGATGGGGCCATCCGGCTCCGGCAAGTCGACGCTGCTGCATTGCGCTGCCGGGCTCGACCAGGTGACCAGCGGCGATGTGCGCATCGGGGGGGTGAGCCTCACCCGGATGTCCGATCGCCAACTGACGTGCCTTCGGCGGAACACCATCGGATTTGTTTTCCAGGCTTTCAACTTGATCCCGGCGCTGACGGCGCGGCAGAACGTCGAGCTGCCCAGGCGGCTGGCCGGACGGCCCGCGTCGGCCGCGGAAGTGGATGAGGTGCTGAACGCGGTCGGCCTGGCCGATCGCGCCGG
Source organism: Streptosporangiaceae bacterium (assembly GCA_019245115.1). Classification (GTDB taxonomy): domain Bacteria; phylum Actinomycetota; class Actinomycetes; order Streptosporangiales; family Streptosporangiaceae; genus JAFARZ01. Next base: position 33,344 of record JAFARZ010000165.1, read on the forward strand.
GCATCGCCCTGCCGAGTTGTCCGGCGGCCAGCAGCAGCGAGTCGCCATCGCAAGGGCGCTGGTAACCAGGCCGGGCGTAGTGTTCGCTGACGAGCCGACGGGCGCCCTCGACCTGGCCGCTTCCCGTGAGGTGCTGAACCTGCTGCGCCGTCTGGTGGACGAGTCCGGAATCACTGTGGTGATGGTGACCCACGATCCGAGGGCGGCGTCCCGGGCCGACCGGGCGCTGTTCCTGGCTGACGGCCGCGTCGTGGCCGAGGCGGACCAGCTCGACGCCGCGGCTGTAGCCGAGCGTCTGGTGGCACTGGAGACGACCGTATGATGATCGGGCTCGCCGCGGCTACGGTGAGGCAACGGTGGGTAAGCCTTGCCGGGTCCTTCCTCGCGGTTGCTGGCGGGGTCGCCATCGTCGTGCCGATGCTGCTGGTGCTTGCGGCCGCGGGCGGCGCCCAGCCGCCAGGCCCGCAGCGGTTTGCCGCGGCCCCCGCCGTGGTGGTGCCCGGTGAGACTCTGTCGCTGCCCTCCGACGGCGATACGGTCACCCTGCCGGTCAGCAACCCGCGGCCGCTGCAGCCCGCGCTGGTCTCGAGGCTCGCCGCGACCGGGCGGATAGTAGTGGACTGGACCCTCCCGGTCCAGGCGGGTAACGGGCCGACGGACCAGGTGGGGCACGGATGGTCATCGGCAGCGCTCGGCCGGTATCAGCTCGTCGCGGGACACGCGCCGGAATCGGGCCAGGTGGTCCTTAACAGCGGGACCCCGGCGGTGCTCGGCCACCGGATATCGATCAGGACCCCGCTGGGCAGGCGGTTGTTTGTGGTGTCCGGGATCGTCCGGTCGCAGTGGTTCGAGGATGCGATGTTCTTCAGCGACGCGGACGCGGCGCGGATGGATCCGGTACCGGATGCGGTTGCGGCCTTCGGCCCGCTCGGCGCGGTGCAGCACGCTGCCGCCGGGCAGGCGACGGTACTGACAGGTTCGGCCCGCTCCCAGGCTGACCCGGATCCCAGCGACGGCGGCCACCTCATCGTCGGCACTGTCGCAACCGCCGGAATCACCGTGGCCATCGTGAGTTTCGTCGCGGCCTGCGTCGTGTTCGGCACGTTCGCGTTCATCGCCGAGTTGCGCCACAGGGAACTGGCGCTGCTGCGGCTGGCGGGTATGACAGCCGGGCAGGTGCGGCGGCTCGTCGTGACCGAGGCAGCAGTGACCGGCGCCGCCGGCGCACTGATCGGCAGCGTGACGGGCGCGGCCGGCGGAAGTCTGGCCGGACAGACTCTTGTCCACGCCGGAATCGCTCCGGCGTGGTTCACCGTCGGCTGGTCCTTGTGGCCGCTGCTTGCCGGATTCGGCGCCGGGGTCTGCTGCGCGCTGGCGGGCTCGTCGTTGACTGCCTGGCAGGCGGGCCGTATCGGGCCCATCGCCGCGCTCGGCGAGGCGGCTGGAGGCGCGCGGGTGATGACCCGGTCGCGCTGGCTGGCTGGTCTGACGGTGCTGGCCTGCGCGCTGGCCTTGTCGGTCTACACGATCATGACTACACCGCTGCAGCTGACCAGCCTTCGCAAGACCATCGAGATACCACTGCTATTCGTCGCGGGGTTTGCGCTGCTGCTGCCGGTTCCGCTAGCAGCGGTGGCGCGAGCGCTGATCTCGCCGCTGCGACGGCGTGGCGCCAGCGTCGAGGTCGTTGTGGCCAACGTGGCGTACGCGGGACGGCGCACGGCGGCCACCGCGGGTGCGGTGGTGGTTGCCGCAGGCGTGGCGGCCGCCATCTTCGCCCTGCAGGGCAACGCGACTCAGGCGACGGCCTACCAGGCGGCCACGACCGACAAGGCGAGCTACTACATCACCGCGCCTGACGGTACGGTACCGCCGGCCGCTGTCACGGCACTGCACGCGGTGCCGGGGACGCAGGCCGTTCCCATAGAACAGGGGACCGTGAACATCGGCACCAGGGCGGGCGACTGGGTGGATGTGCTGAACGTCGAGCTGCTTCCGCCAGCCGCGGTGCCGTCTGCCGTAGACCCCGCTGTGCTATCGGGGACGCTGCGCGACTTCGGTGCGGGGGGCCTGATCGTTGATCAGCAGATCGCGGCGGCCGACGGGCTCAGCGTCGGAACACCGCTTGCGGCCTGGGGCCCGGATGGGAGCCGACGGGACGTGACCGTCACCGCCATCGTCCGCACCAGCCTGGCCGGCATCGACGGCTACGTCAGCAACACCACGTTCCCGGCCGTACCCGATAGCCGCGTGGACATCGTCAGCCCAGCGGCAGCCGGAACGATCCGTGCCGCGCTGGCGGACCTGCCCGTGACCATACGGACTCCAGGACAGCAGGCGAACACTGCGGATCAGGCGAGCGTCCTGCTCGTGACCGGCCTTGCCCTGATCTACTCGGTGATCGCGGTCGCCAACGCGATGGCGATCGCTAGCTCCGGCCGGCGCTTCGAATTCCTCGCATTGCGACTGGCTGGTGCGACACGGTCCCAGGTTCTCCGACTCGCCGCCGCCGAGTCGGCGGTCAGCGCCGCCATCGGCACGGTCGCCGCGCTAGTGGCGGGCCTCGCCCTCATCGCGGTGCAGCGCATCGTACTGGCCGGCGCGGCGGGGAACTTCCCGCCGTACCTGCCGTGGCTGCCGGTCGGCGTGGTAGCCGCCGCCAGCGCCGCGATCGGGGTGCTCGCCTCAGTGAGTACCGCCGCGCGGGCAATGCGCGATCCCGCGGCTGCGCTGGCCGGCGCGCCAGAGTAAGCGAGCGCTCCGTAGCCCGGACCTGGCGTGGCGCTGAGCCGGACGACATGACCATCGGCGGGTAACGCGGGGTCTTCCTCCGGCTCCTGCGAGACCGTGAGCAAGGCCGACAACAATGCGGTCCTGTCGACCTTCCCGTTGCCGGTCAGCGGCATTTCCTGTATCACCAGGCAGCGATCCGGTACCTTGTACGGCTCGATCTGCATGCGGAGCCTGGCGAGGACCTCGTCAGCGAGCATGGCGGTGACCACGAAGAGCACTGGCTGCGCACGCCCGGGGCCCGGCGGGACGAGCGCCGCCGCTTCCACATCGGCGAGCCGCGCCGCCGCTGACTCGATCTCTGTCCCGCTGACCCGGAACCCTCGCGACTTGTAGATGTCGTCGCGCCTGCCGCTGAAGTACAGGTAACCGTCGGCGTCCAGCCAGCCGTAATCGCCGGTGTGCAGCTCGGGAAAGAGGCCGTCACGGCGAGGGAACCGCTTGCTGGTCAGCTCGGGCCTGCGCCAGTAGCCCGCCATCACGTGCGGTCCGCGGACCACGATCTCGCCTGGCTCACCGGGTGGAAGCGGCCGTTTCTCATCGTCAATCACCATGATCTCGGTCCCTGGAAGCGCACGGCCGCATGCTCCCGGACGGCGGAGATCCTCATCAGGCGGCATGATCGACACCCGCTTGCACTCCGTGAGCCCGAACATGAGCTGGACCCGCAACCCTGGAATATGGGAACGCAGCCTGGCCAGTGTCTGCTCCTGCATGGCCGCCCCGGTGTTGGTGAGAAGCCGCAGCGGCAGCGTCCCGCCGTAGCGGTCAAGCATCCGTGCCAGGTTGTCGGCCAGCGACGGCAGCGCGGGCAAGATGGTGGCACCTGACTGGCGCAGATTCCGCACCAGTGACGGACCGACGTCGGCGGCGGTAGCCAGCCACACGTGCGCTCCGGCCTGCGCGGCAAGGAACACCTGGTAGAGGCCGTAATCAAAGGACAGCGGCGGTGCCGCGAACACAACGTCCGCGGCGCAATAGCGCAGCTGGCTCTGGATCGCCTGGGCCGCGAACACCATCTGGCTATGCGTTGATACCACGGCCTTCGGCATCCCGGTGCTGCCTGATGTATAGATGAAGCATGCGGGATCCACAGGCAACGGTCCTGTGCCCTCGTCCCCTGCGTCCGGCCTGGCCGCGCAGCGATCGATGCTCATCGCCGCGTCGCCAGTGGCGAGCGTGTCGATGTTCCGGTTCGCGGCCTGCTGCCGCCCGGCCTCATCGTCGGTGATGAGCAGCCGTGGTTGCGCGTCGTCAAGCACGTGCACCAGACCCTGCCCGCGCACCTGCTCGTGCAGGATCACAAAGACCGCACCAAGACGTGAGCAGCCGTATATCAGCGGGACACTGACCGCCCGCGGTGGCGCAGCGAGGACGACGCGATCACCACGCCTGACGCCCTGGCGGCGCAACCATGCGGCAGCCTTCATGCTGGCGCAGGTGAGCTGCTCGTATGTCAGGCTGCGCCCGTCCAGGGTGATGGCCTGCTCGGCCGCGAAGCGGCTCGCCGCCTGGTCGAGCAGCTGATGCAACAGGGATACCTGCATGATGACCCTCCTCGACCGGCGGATGGCTCAGCGGACCACTGGCGGCGGATCAAACACAGCCAGGGACAGCAGCCGCAGCGCCGGCTCATAGTCGACGGCGAGCACTCTCCCACGCGGACGGAGATTCGGCCGGCCTTCGCGGTGCTGGCCGACACCGGTCAGTTCGTCGGCGACCACGCTCCAGAGGGCGGTGCAGTGCTGGTCGCCAGGGACTCGCCGAGCCTGGGCATTGGTCCAGGCCGGCACGACTCCCGGCCCGACGGCCTGGCCCGTCACCACGATGAGCGGGACAACGCTGCCGAACTCGGCGACCGCGTCCGCGACGACCGCGCCGACCTGGCTGGGTGCGGTGGCCGGCAGCTGCCTGACAGCGAGCAGCGGCACCGTGCCGTCGGTGGTCAGCAGCAGGCCGACGGCGTGATCGGCGGCAGTGTCAAGGTGGCCGAGCGCCGGGTCGGCATAGGCCAGTGTCGCCTGGTCCGCGGCGATAACCGCGGTCGCGCGGCAAGCGCCGTTCCGGGCCCAGTCCTGCGCGATCCGCAGCGCGGTGAACGGCGCTACCCGTCCTTGATCGGAGATGGCGAAGACCAACGGGTCTCCGCCCAGCCGGTGCTGCAGGTACCCAGCGATGGAGATGCTGGGGTCGCTGTCAGGCGTCGCGTGGGCGATGACGATCAAGCCGGGGTCCCCTTGATCGCGCAGCAGCTCGATCATGTCGGCGCTCATCTGGGAGAAGCTGTTGCGGTTGCCGGGTAGCGGCCGGTCCGGATCGACGGTCACCTGATACGGCGCGCAGCGTTCCGAGAACAGCTCGCCCGCCTCGGCCAGCTCCGGGTGCAGCTGGTTTATCCCGAACGCCTGATGCCGGATGGCGGTCAGCCTGAGCGGAGCGGCACGATCCGAAGTCCACACCGCGGTCCCTCCTGTCATGTCGGCGGTTCAGTGCCTGAAGACCAGCGCAGAGAACGTCGCGCCGAGACCCACGCTCGCCATGAGGTAGTGGTCGCCCGGCCGCAGCAGGCCCAGCTCGCAGGCGCGGGCATAGTTGATGAACGGGTCGGCGCAGAAGCAATGACCGGTCACAGGCACGTAGTCGAGGAAGATCCGCTCCACGGGGAGATCCATCAGCCGGCAAACCCGCGTCCAGGAGATCCGGTTAACGTTGTGCGGAAGAACCAGCCGCAGGTCAGCGAGCCCGATCCCGGCCTGCTCCACGGCGGAGCGGATCAGCTCGGCAAGCGCCTGCGGGTATTCATGCTCGAACCGGGTGGCCAGCTCCCCGGACCGTGTGGTCACCACATGGTAATCGCCGTATGTCCGAGAGACGTAGGCCAGTAGCCTATCCCGCTCCGTGCCCCGGCCGACCAGGCACGCCGCGGCCGCCTCACCCATCACCATTGCCGGCGGCATGTACTTCGCGACGTGGGGGTACGTTTTCTCACCGGTCAGCACGAGGGCCAGCGAGTCCTGGTCGCGCTCCGCGGCCAGCATGCGGCCGGCCAGCACGACTGCCAGCAGGCCAGAAGCACAGGCATGCTGGCTCAGCGTAAACGACGTGGCGTGCTCAAGGCCGAGATCCAGGGCCGCCTGCCGGACGGGGTTGGCGGAGTACGGACCGGCCGGCTCGATGGTGCGCGCGTGTATGACATACCGAACGCGGTGTTCGCTGCCGCGCAGCGCGGCTAGCCGGCCTGCGGCCGCGACCAGCAGGTCCATCTGCCTCGCCGCGGGGTCCCAGCGCACGCGGTCCAGCCCGAAAAAACGCCGGTACTTGCGGATCTCGCCATCGGTCAGGCCGAGCACCTCGCCCGCCTTCTCCAGGCCGAGGCTGGTCTCCGGCAGGTACGCGGCTACCGCGGCGAGCGAGGTGGGACCCGGCTGTCCGGCAGGCCCCGTCATCCGCTCCTCCGCGCAGCGCCCGCCGTCACACGGAGCGTGCCTCTGCCGGGCCGGGTTCCCCTGGATGCGAGCAGCGGATCCCAGCCAGGTGGCCGTGGTGCCAGCAGCGCCGGGTCGCCGAGGACCTTACCCGCGTACATCTCCGCCAGGATGGACTCGCCCAGGACCGCTTCGGCGCAGTGGACACCGCCTATGATGACCCCTCGGATGCCCATCCCTGACCTAGTACTGGCCCCGGCAAGGAACAGCCCGGGTAGCGGTGTCTGGTGATCCGGGCGCAGCGGCCCGAACTGACGCGGCGTTGAGGCCAGCCCGTAGGCGGTGCCCCCGGTGGAGCAGGCAAACCGGACCTGGGTTTCCGGCATGGCCACCTCGCTGTGCAGTATGTGATCGCGAAGCGGCCCGAGAGCGCGTTCGGCCACGGCCAGCAGGGCAGCGCCCGCCTGCCGCTTGCGTGAGTCATAGCAGGGATCAGCGCGATACCCGTAGCCCCGGGCGTCCTCGTCAACGGCCCAGGCCCCGGTGACCGGGCACAGGGTCATCACCTCTACGGTGTGATGGGCCGTCAGCAAACGCCCGCGGCCGGCCCCGCGCGCGCGGGTCGGCCGCGGGCGCGGGTCCTTGGCCGAGCCCGAGCTGATGAACGCGAACCGGGGCGCATCGAGCATGCCGGCCATCAGCTCGTGGAATAGGGCATCGACATCCTCGCTCTCGTACCACCAGAGATTCGCCGCGGGCGGGGAGGGCGCCGCCTCGTCGATCGCCAGGTAAAGGGTGACCAACGGGAATGCCATGACCGACCGCTGCGCCCGGGCGGCCACCGCAGCAGGCAACTGCTCGCTGCCAAGCAGTTCGAGCACAGTTCGCCGGTAGTCGGCATTGGAGATGACCACGGGCGCACGGAGCACGGTGCTATCGGCCAGCCGGATCCCGGCGACCCGGCCGCGCTCGGTCAGGATCTCGGTGACCAGGCTGCGGGTGCGCAACTCGCCGCCATGCGCTTGCAGCGCCTCGACGAGCGTGGCGGCCAGCATCTGCCCCCCGCCCTCCGGGTAGTAGGCGCCTTCCAGGTAGTCGCCGAGCATGCCGACATAGCTGAGCACCGAGACCTGATCGGGGGCGACACCGAGATTGCCGATCTGGGCGGCGAGCACGGTCCGGGCGCGGGCCGAGAGCCCGCACTTGCGCATCAGGGCGCCCAGCGTCACGGTGGCCGTCCGCAGCCCGGTGCCGGAGCCGTCGGCGGCGGACAGCTGACCGCCGGGGGACGCGCCTTGCGCCTGGCTGGCCGTGGCGTAGATGGCGGCGCACCTGTCGACGTATGTTCGCACCGCCTCGGCCTCGGCGGGCAACGCCTGGGCCATCCGCTCCCGGTAGGCGCGCCAGCCGCGCGGCACGCGGACGTCGACGCTCGGCAGCACGATCCGGTCGAAGCCGTCCGGGTCGATCTCGCGGAACGTGATCCGCCCTTCCAGGCCCAGACCCCGGTAGATGGCAGGAAGGGCTCCTGATGGCCCGCAGTCGCCGATGTAGTGGGTGCCGACATCAAACTCGTACGCACCCAGGCGGCGGAACACCTGGCTGTTTCCGCCGGCCACGGTGTGCTGCTCCAGGACGAGGACGCGAAGGGCCCGTATGGCGAGGCAGGCAGCAACCGTGAGCCCGCCCAGGCCCGCCCCCACAACGATCGCGTCCCAGCCCTGGCCCGCTGATGATGTCCTGTCAGCCATAGGTCTCCTGGCCTTTCAAGTATCCCTGGGCAACGTTCAGCCTCTGGATGGTGCTGGTGCCCTCCATGAACTCGAACGCCGCGCAGTCGCGCCACCACTTCTCAAGCAGCGGATGCTCGAGCAGCGCCCCCCTGCCAAGCAGCGCGGGCAGCCGGCCGCACACCTCGACCGCCAGTGAGACGGCCTCCAGCTTCGCGATCGAGGCGAGGTAGCCGCGCCGCGGGCCGGCGTCGATATCGACGGCGGCCCGGTAGATAAGCCGGCGCACCGTTTCGATCCTGATCCCCGTGGCGTCCAGGATCGCGGCATCGTCCGCACCTGGCCGGGTCCGCTCGGCACGTACGTAGTCGTACACCGCCAGGGCCGTTCCCGCCGCCATCGCGGCTACCTGGACCCGGACCCGGTTGAACGCCTGGATCGCGCCCCACATGCCACGGCGAACCGGAGGGAGGTGCGCGCCGAGTAGCGCGCTGGCGGGCACCTGGACACCGTCGAAGCTGAGATGGCTTATCCGGGCGCCGCGCAGGCCGATCATGTCCAGCGGTTCAGCGCGCAGGTTCGCCGCCGGCACTTCGATCAGCGCTGCACGCAGGGACAGCGGCCCAGGTCCCGTCCTGGCGAAGACCACCCCGGCGGAAGCACGCGAGCCGTTGCCGATGTAACGCTTGGCGCCGTGCAGCAGATATCCGCCGCATCCGTCCGGCCGCAGCTCGGTGCGCATACGCGCGACGTCACTGCCGGCATGCGGCTCGGTGACCGCGAAGAACGCCCAGCTGGAACCGTTGGCGACCGCGGCCGCCAGCTGTTCCTGCTGGGCGGCAGTCCCCAGTACGGCGACGATGACACCGGCCAGGGCAGGCCCCGGGCAGGCCAGGACAAGTCCTGCGTCCCCGCGCGCCAACTCGATAAGGGCGACGGTGGTCTCCAGGCAGCGCATGCCCGGCTGGGCCACCTTCTGGATCGCCTGCAAGCCAGGAGACCCGACGTGGGGTTCCATCCGGTCCGGCTCGGCGTCGACGGCAAGCGCCCTGCTGCGCAGGTCCGCCGCGTTCTCTCGGGCGATGGCCTGAGTTGCCAGCAGATCGCCGTCCAGCTCCATCACGGCTCCTCGAACTGTACGGGCGCGTCCGGCGGCGGCGGGCCTACCCAGGCATCATGGACGAGATGTCCCACGTACAGGCAGCGGACATCGTGCTCGCGCAGGTACCCGCTCGCGCCGAACATCGTGATCACCGACCAGTCCACACGGTCCAGCCGAGCGTGCATGCCATGTACCACCGGTGCTTCCGCGGCCGGCGATGCCAGCACGGCACACAGTTCGTCCGCGCCGGCCTCGAGCGCAGCGGCGGCATCGGCGATCGCCCCTCGCATCAGCTGCAGTTCGACCAACCGCTGGCCGTCGGCCTGTCGGCCGGACAGATGCTTTGTCGCTCTGGCGAGCATCCGGGCGACCAGCCCGAGGCGGATAGCGAGCAGCAGGACGGCGATGTCGCTCGCGGCCTGCTGCCCGGTCCGATCACCTGGTGCGGGCCGGTGATCAAGTCCGGTCGTCGCTACCCTGACCATCTCCAGTCCCTCGGTTGCCGCGAGCGGGTGACTGCGGGCGCTGGCCGTCACCGAACCATGCGGGACGATGATCCCGCCCAGTTGCCACCCCCTGACGTCACCGAGGCAACCAGCAGGGACCAGGGTGATTCCGTTCCGGGAGCATGGCACCGGTAGCCCGGCGCCGACGATGACCCGCAGTCCGGCGGCCAGCCCGGCCGACCGGGCAGTGGTACGCGCGAGCTCCGCGCAGTCGGCCACCTCAGGCCGGACCGCGGTCATCTGCCTGCCGCCGCCGTCATCTCACACACGTAGTCCGCCAGAGTGCCCATGGTCTGGAACACTCTCGGGTCGAGCTCGTCAACCTCGACCTGGAAACCACCGCAGTCTTCAAGCTCCATGAGCATTTCCAGTACCGCGGTGGAATCCATGCCGAGTCCTTCAAGCAGCCGGGTATCTTCGCTGAGATCACCAGGTACTGTCCGGCCGAGCACCTTAGCTATCACGGTCCCGATCAGCTCGACCGCCTCGATACGATCCATCGATATGCTCCCTGCTTGAACGTGTCAGTCAACTAGCTGGGCCATTCGGGCAAACGAATGGTGGTGCTGCTTGCGCAGCAGGTCATCCGGGGTGTCACGGTCGCGCACCAGATAGGGCTGCCCGTCATGGACCAGGATTTCCGCCGGGTAGCCGTGGCTGAGGAAGTACACGGGCGACGCCGTTGGCCCGTATGCGCCGGAGCGGAGAATCCCGATCAGATCGCCCGGCCTCAGCGCGGGAAGCGGTACGTGGCTGGCGATCGTGTCACCCGGAGTGCACAGCGGGCCCGTCAGGTGCCAGTCGACAGTGGAAGGGTCAGAAGCCCGGCCCAGCAGCTTGACCGGGAAGTTGCGGCGGAAGGCTGACCCTACCCCGACAGCCGCCATGTGGTGGTGGGTGCCGCCATCGGTTACCGCGAAGTGCTGGCCCATCGACTCCTTTACGTAGCGGATCGCGATCACGTAGGTGCCCGCCCTGGCAGCCAGGTACCTGCCGGACTCGAACAGCAGCCGGGTCTGCGGATGCCGCCGCAGGAAGGGCTGGACGACCGCGTGCAGACCGGTGCGCAGCTGATCAAGATCCGGGTCGCTTTCCCCGTCGAAGTACGCCACACCCAGGCCGCCGCCCACATCGACCGCTTCAAGGTCCATGGCTGTAGCCGCGCAGACCCGCTCGGCCATCTCGAGCACGCGGGCCGTGTTATCTACTACCGCCGCGACGTCCAGAATGCGGGTTCCGAGGTAAGCATGCACCCCGGCAAGGTGCAGCGACGGGTACTGGCAAGGCAGCTGGCCAGCAGCGAGCAGCTGGCTCTCATCGATGCCGAACTGCCGCGGCTTGCCGCCCATCGTCAGCCTCGAACCCGGTGCGGCCGTAGCGGGATTGATCCGCAGCAACACTCGCTGGCGTATCCCTGTCGCGGCCGCGCACCGATTCAGCTCGTCGAGCTCCGGCAGGGATTCGACCACCACCGCGTAGATACCCGCCCCCACGCAGGCGGCCAGTTCCTGCCGGCTCTTGCCCGGCCCGAGGAAGATGATGTCGCGGGCCTTAGCGCCCGCGCGTAGCGCGGTCTCAAGCTCAACCAGCGAGGATACCTCCGCGCGCGCGCCGTATGACCTCAGCAAGGCGAAAATGCTTATGTTGGGGTTTGCCTTGAGCGAGTAAAAGACTTCCATTTCCGCGGGCAGCGCACCACGCAACTCGCGCAGCGAGTCGGCTAGCACACGTGCGTCGTAAATAAAATACGGCGTGCCGTAGCTGTTCGCCAGCCGCCGGTAAAAATCGGGCGCTAGCATATCCGGCTCGGACCTACTATCCGCTACCACGCTACTATCCTGGACCCTATCCCCTATATCAGCCCTATATGACGCGAACAAGGCATCCTTGCCGCCGCTCCTGGTCGCGGTATAGCGGTGCTCAGAGGTGCTGCCGTTCGTGCCCGCCCCAGCGCACTGACCAGCCACAGGCCAGCGAAATCCGGTTCTCCCCGGCCACCTGCCGCCGTGGGCAGCGCCGCAAACGCCCGCCCGTTATAGGAGAGGTATAGCAGCGGCCCAGACACTTCTGCTTGTGCGCAGGCTATGAGAAGCAATGAAGGGCAACGATGACGACGCAGATTAACGGCTCCGCGATTACCGGCCTGGCCGCCTATCGTCCCACGCGTAATGTGACCAGTGCTGAATTGGCGCGCCAAACGAGTGTCAGCCCGGAGTGGATAGAGGAACGTACCGGCATTAAAACAAGGCATCATGCCTCTGAGGAAGAGGACCTGGTCACGATGGGGTCTGAGGCCGGCCGTAAGGCACTGGCTGCAGCGGAGGTGGATATCGCCGAGGTGGACCTGGTGATCCTCGCGACCGCGACCCGCCGTCGGCGGATCCCGGGCGCAGCGCCGGAGATCGCCAGCCGGATCGGCATTCCCGCCGCGGGAGCGTTCGACATCAACGCCGTCTGCGCGGGGTTCACCTACTCGCTGGCAATGGCGTCCAGCGCCGTGCGGCTCGGCAGCGCGCGCAACGTACTGGTGATCGCAGCCGAGCGGACCACCGACTTTATTCATCCCAGGACCCCGGACACTTACGTCATCTTCGGCGACGGAGCGGGTGCCGTCGTCGTTTCCCGTTCCGAACGGGATGACATCGGGCCGGTGGTCTGGGGAAGCGACGGCAACAGAAGCGCCGTCCTGAAGATGGAGACGTTCGACGACAAGAACGACTACGTGGTGATGGATGGTCCGCTGGTGTACAAGTGGTCAACTGCCACCATGCCGCGAGCGGCGCGCCGGGCCTGTGAGCTCGCGGGCGTTGAGCTGTCAGACATTGCCTGGTTCGTTCCGCACCAGGCCAATCTGCGGATCATCGACACCCTTACCAGGACCCTGGGATTCCCGCCCGACCGGGTGGCACGCGACGTCGTGGATACCGGTAACACCTCTGCCGCTTCCGTGCCGCTGGCAATGACGCGCCTAGCGGAGAGCGGCCGGGTGAACCACGGCGATCTGGCCCTCCTGCTGGGCTTCGGCGCCGGACTCACCTATGCCGGGCAAGTTGTCCGGATGCCCTGACCCCTGAATTGTCCGGATGCCCTGACCCCTGAATTGGAGGAATCCACACATGACGCTTGACGAAATCAGCGCTGAAGTCGAGCGCCTCGTCCGCGCCCTCATGGACGGCGCGGAAGGCGAGGTCACGCCCACAGCGAGTTTCGAGGAACTCGGCCTGGACTCGCTGAACCGGGTAGACCTGCTGGCCAATGCCGAGATCGCGTTCGGCATCGAGGTCCCTGACGACGAGGTGGCCAAGCTTGCCCGGGTTCAGGATCTGACCGAATTCGTCGCCTCGATGCAACGCGGTTAGCAGATGGCCAGGAAAGAGACGGCGTGGCCGCAAGCATTTCGTCGCCGGGCAGCCGAAGGGAGCCCGGCATGCCGGTAGCGCGCGAGTTGTCCGCATGCCAGCAGTCGTTGTGGCTCCTGCACAAGTTGGCACCTGCCAGTGCCGCCTACAACGACGGCGACGCGGCAAGGATCAGCCCGGCGCCGGACGAGGCGGCACTGCGTCAGGCCGTGCGGGCAGTGGCGGCCAGGCATGACATGCTCCGATCGCTGTTCACCGACGCCAGCGGCGCTCCAGTCCGGCTAGTGTGCGACCCCGACTTGGTTGAGCTCGATGTCAGGGAGGTCCCTGCCGTCACCGACGATGAGCTTTATGCGCTGGCACGGCAGGCGGTCGCGGCCCCATTCCGGCTTGCCGAGTCCGGGCCATTCCGGGTCGTCCTGCTGCATCGCGGCCGCGATGCCGTTCTTGTCATCGCGGCGCACCATATCGCTACCGACGCCGCGTCGCAGTACCTGATCTGGCGTGACATATTCGACGCCTACCAGGCCTTCGCGACCGGCCGTGAGCCGGACTGGCCGGCTCTGCCCGCGGGCTACGACGACTATGTGGCCCGTGAGCGCCGCCTGCTCGACTCGCCAGCTGGATTGCGCATGGCACAGTACTGGCGCGGTGCGTGTGCCGGCGGGACAGCGGCCGAACTGCCTCTCGACCGGCCACGGCCGCAAAGCCCGGCGTTCACCGGGGCGACGTGCCGGCGCCAGCTGACCGACGAGCTCACCACCCAACTGCGCGCCACCTCCCTGGCGCTGGGGGTAACACCCTTCGGATATCTGCTGGGGGCCTTCCAGACGCTGCTCTACCGGTATACCGGGCAGCCTGACCTCATCATCGGCTGCCCCGCATCAACCAGGCGTTCCCGTGCCATGCGCGACGTGGTGGGTCTGTTCGTGAACCCGATCCCGCTCCGGGCGCAGTTCACTCCGCGCACCACCTTCGTCGATGCGGTGCGATCGGCCGGCCAGCAGCTCACCGGGGGCCTCGCACGGATCAGCTATCCGTCGGCGCTGCTCAACGGAATCCCGGCCGACCGGACCCCCCTCTTCCGCATCGCATTCACCATGATCAGCCCAGATCGCAATAACCCGCTACCCGACCTGGTCACGGCGGGGACCGCGATAGAGATCTGCGGCCACCAGGTCACCTTCCTCGATACACCGCACCTGGAAGGTCAGTTTGACCTGTCCGTCGAGATAACGAATACGACGAGCGCCCTGACCGCGGTGTTCAGGTACGACACCGAGCTGTTCCAAGCCTCGACCATTGAGCGGCTGACGGACCGCTTCATGCGCGTGATAGCGGCAGGCTGCGGACGACCCGGCTGGCGGGTCACCCAGATCCGGCTGACGGACGACACGGACCAGCAGCAGACGCTGGCCATGGGCACCGGCGCAATCAATATCCCCCGGGCACATGCCAATGCCCATAACCCAGCATGACGGCGGCGCAAGAGCAGACGACATCGCCGCGCCGAGCTGAACCTAGGAGCATCCGATGACTGATGAGCAGACCGACGGCCGCACGTACCTTGTGGTGCTGAACGATGAGGAGCAGTACTCGATCTGGTGGGCTGACCGCGACCTGCCCGCGGGCTGGCGGGCCGAGGGGACAGAAGGCACCCGGGACGAGTGCCTGGCCCGGATCACCGAGGTCTGGACCGACATGCGCCCGCTGAGCCTGCGCCAGCGGATGGCAGCGGCAGCCGGAGGAACGGCCGATGCCGCAGGATGACCCGGGCGCCGTGCTGCTGCCGGTGCTCGTCGCGCGTCAGGCTGCGGCGACGCCGGACGCCACCGCGATCATCGGCCAGGGGCAGGCCGTCTGCTATGCCGAGCTGGACGCAAAGGCGAACCAGCTGGCCCGTTACCTTCTTGACCTCGGCGCGGGACCGCGAATACCAGTGGCCGTCAGCCTGACGCGCCACGTTGACCTCCCGATCGCATTGCTCGGGGTATGGCGAGCGGGAGCGGCTTACCTGCCAATCGACCCCCGGCATCCGGCAGACCGCCGGAGCTGGATCCTCAAGGATAGCGGCGCCGCCATCCTGCTTACCCAGGAATCGTTGCTCGATGACCAGCACACCGGACAAGCGCACGCGGTCTGCGTGGATTCACTGTGGGAGCAGCTCACTGACTGGCCGGATACCAGCCCGGAGGCCGATGTCGCCCCAGCCGCGGCGGCATATGCCATCTACACCTCGGGATCGACCGGCCGCCCGAAAGGGGTCGTGATCACCCATCAGGGCATCGCCAACCGGGTCCGCTGGACCATCGGCACGCATGACTTCACCGCCGCGGACCGGGTGCTGCAGAAGACCTCGCTGAGCTTCGACGCGGCGTGCTGGGAGTTCTTCGCCCCACTGGCGAGCGGCGGGACGCTCGTCCTGGCGCCACCCGAGGCAGATCTCGACCCGGCCATGCTGGTGAGCACGGTCATCGAGCAACAGGTCACCGTCCTGCAGGGGGTGCCCTCGCTGCTGAGCCGGCTTGCCGACGAGCCGGACTGGCCGGCCTGCACGTCGCTGCGGCTCATCTTCTCGGCCGGCGAGCCGCTGCGTGCCGAGCTCGCCCGGCGGCTGAGCGAACCGCTGTCGGCCGAACTCTGGAACACCTACGGGCCGACGGAATGCTCGATCGACGTCACGGCGCACCGTTACGATCCAGGCCAGGCGACAGGCCCGGTGCCGATCGGCCGTCCCATCGACAACGTCCGGATACTCGTGCTCGACACCGAGGCCGAGGCGACAGGTGTCGGGATACCCGGGGAACTGTATGTGGGCGGCGTCGCACCGGGCCGCTGCTATCTGGGCAGGCCCGACCTGACCGCGGGCAGCTTCGTACCCGACCCGTACGGGCCGCCAGGCGCACGGCTCTACCGCACCGGCGACCGGGTGCGGTGGACCGAGAACGGCACTCTGGAGTACCTGGGCAGGCTCGATCATCAGGTGAAGGTCAACGGGGTACGGGTCGAGCCGGGCGAGGTGGAGGCCGCCATCGCCGCGCATCCCGCCGTGCGTGATGCCGTCGTTACCGCGGCTACCGACGCGGTCGGCGTCACCAGGCTCATGGCACACGTGCGCGCGGAGCCGAGGGTCACCGGCTCGGAGCTGCGCGCCTTCCTGCTCGACCGGCTGCCCGCGGCGCTACTACCGGCCGCATTCGCCGACGTCGAGGACTTCCCGCTGACCGCGAGCGGCAAGGTGGACCGGATCGCACTCGCGGCAGCGGGAACCGGCGACAGGCGAGCACGGTTCGTGCCGCCGCGCACCCCGGCAGAGGAAAGCGTTGCCCGGGCGTGGCAGTCCTTGCTGGATGTGCAGCAGGTTGGCATGCATGACGACTTTTTCGAACTCGGTGGCACGTCGCTGATGCTGGCCCGGCTCGCAGGCCAGCTCCGTTCCTTCTGCGGCAGCGAGATCAGGCTGGACGGCCTATTCAGCGCCACAACCGTGGCGGAGCAGGCCCGCCTCATCGCCGGGCAGGCAGCCGAGGAAGTGCCGGTGCGGCCCGTAGCGCGCACCGGACCGCTGCCGCTGTCCTTCGGGCAGCACCGGCTGTGGTTCCTCGACAGGTTGCACCCGGGCAGCCCCGAGTGGGTCGCGCCGCTGTTCCTCCGGCTGCCCGCTGACATAGCGCCCGATCTCGTTCAGCGTGCTCTGGATGCCATTGAGGCCCGGCACGAGGCGCTCAGGACCCGGTACCTGATCGACGAAAGCGGCGAGCCGCGGCAGCTTATCGGCGAGCCGCGGCCGGTGGAACTGCGGGTAACCGAGTCTGCAGGCAACGACCTCACGAATCTGTTCGGAGAGCAATTCGAGCGTGGATTCGACCTGTCGCACGGCCCGCTCTGGCGAGCACTCCTCATACGGCTCCCCGATCAGCCGCAGCTGCTGTTGGTGACCCTGCACCACATAGCCTCCGACGGCTGGACGACCGTCCTGCTCGACCGGGAGATCAGGGAGTTGTGCGCCGCCATGATGGCCGACCGCGGCCCGCAACTGCCCGCACTGACCGTGCAGTACGCAGATTACGCGATCTGGCAACGGGAGCGGCTAACCGCCGAGGTGATGGAAAGCGAGCTTGGTTTCTGGCGCCAGGAGCTGGCGGGAATGACGGCACTGCGGCTTCCGCTTGATCGTCCGCGGCCGCCGCAAAGGGACGCGCGCGGAGCCGGCGTGCATGTGATCCTGCCGCCGGAACTGACCGAGGCGGTCACCGAGCTGGGGCGGAACAGGCGCGCAACGCCGTTCATGACGCTGCTCGCTGGATTCGCGGTCGTGCTCGCCAGGTACAGCGGGCAGTGGGACGTCCCGGTTGGCGTTCCGATCGCCGACCGCGGCCGGCCGGAGCTGGCCAACGTTGCCGGGTTCTTCCTCAACTCGGTGGTGCTGCGCTGCAGGCTGGCCCCATGCCTGACATTCGAGCAGGCGATCGACCGGGTCCGGGCGACCGCGACGGCCGCGTTCGCCCACAAGGACCTGCCGTTCGAGCGCCTCGTGAACGAGCTGGCATTCGAGCGGGACCTGTCAAGAACACCCCTCTACCAGGTTGCCTTCGACCTGCAAGAGGAAGGCCAGACCAGTGTCGTCACTGCTGATGACACCGCAAGGGATGCTTTCCAGCGGGCTTGGCAGGTGGCCAAGACGGACCTCACGCTGTTCATGTGGCGCCAGCCTGACGGCGGGCTCACCGGCGCGTTTGAGTATGCGACCGCCATCTTCGACCGGGAAACCGTGCAGCAGCTGGCCGACCACTTCGTGGCGCTGCTGCGGGCACTGACCGACGATGCCGCGGTGCAGTTGCGGACCGCGGAATTTCTCGCCGACTCCGAACGGCAGCAGATCACCCGCTGGAACGACTCCGCCGTGGAGCGAGATGACCTCGGCGTGCCCGAGCTTTTCGAGCGGCAGGCCGCGGCGGTGCCAGCGGCTCCGGCCCTGCGCTGGTGCGGCAACACGGTGTCGTACGCGGAATTGGACCAGCGGGCCAACCAGTTCGCGCACGTGCTCTGCCGGCGCGGCGCCGGCCCGGAGACCGTAATCGCCGTGTGCCTGGATCGCGGCCCCGAGCTGGTCGCCTGCATGCTAGGGATCTGGAAGGCCGGCGCCGCCTATCTGCCGATCGACCCGGCGCAGCCGGCGGACCGTATCGGCCGCATTCTGGCCGACGCCGGCGCCCGTTGCGCCGTCACCGACGCGGAGCGCAGCGACAGGTTCAGTGTCGACTGCCTGCGCATCGACCTGGACGCGGAGCAGATAGCGGAGGCGCCGGACACCGCCCTGGCGCGAACTGTCGATCCGGAGCGGCTCGCCTATGTGATCTTCACGTCCGGATCGACCGGTCGGCCAAAGGGTGTGCTTGTCACCCATCGCGGGCTAGCCAATCACGTGTGCTGGGCTGCCGGAGAGCTGTGCGCACGGGGCACGGACGGTGCGCCACTCTTCTCGTCGGTCGCGTTCGACCTGGTGGTGCCCAACCTCTGGGCGCCGCTGGTCAGTGGCCAGCCGGTTACTTTGCTGCGTCACGACCTCGACACGACCGAGCTGGGCAGCGAGCTGGCCGCCGCGGGACCATTCAGCTTCATCAAGCTCACCCCCGGCCACCTGGAGATCCTCTCCGAGCTCCAGGATGAGCAGGCGGCACAGCTCGCCCAGATCATCGTCGTGGCAGGCGAGGCGCTGCCGGCCGGGGTGGCGAACAGGTGGTCTCGGCTGCTCGGCCGCGGGCGGTTGCTCAATGAATACGGGCCTACCGAGGCATCCGTGGGTACCTGCACCCATGCGGTCGATGAACAGGTGCCGGATGGCACAGTGCCCATCGGCCGCCCCCTGCCCAACATGACGATGGTGGTGCTGGACGCGGAGGGCATGCCTGTCCCCTTCGGAGTAACCGGCGAGCTGTATGTCGGCGGCGTCGGCATCGCCCGCGGCTACGCGGGCCGGCCGGAGCTGACCGCGGAGAGGTTCGTCCCTGATCCGTTCGGGCAGCCGGGCAGTCGCCTCTACCGCACCGGCGACCTGGTACGTCAAAGCCGGGACGGCACCGTCAGCTTCGTCGGCCGCGTGGATGACCAGGTCAAGATCCGCGGCTATCGCGTCGAGCCCGGCGAGGTCACTGCCGCGATACTGCGGCACCCAGGGGTCCGGGCCGCCGCCGTCATCGCCAGGCAGTCGGCGGTCGGCCAAACCCGGCTCGTCGCCTACTACGTGCCCGCGGATTCCGGTGCGTCCGCCGCCGGCCTACCCGGCTTCTGCGCCGGCCTGCTCCCCGACTACATGCTGCCGGCCCAGTTCCAGGCGGTGCCGACGATCCCGCTGACCGCCAACGGCAAGGTGGACCGCGCCCGGCTGCCCGACCCGGACGGCCAGAGCGGGCCGGTCGAGACCGGCGCCATGACCGCGGCGGAGGAGCGGATCGCGGCTGTCTGGACGGACTTGCTCGGCGTCGAGGCTGGAGTGATGCAGAACTTCTTCGAGCTGGGCGGTCACTCCGTACTGGCGGTCCGGCTGATCGCGCGGCTGCAAGAAGAATTCGGCGTCGACGTGCCGGTGCGAACCGTGTTCGAGCGGCCGACGATCGCTGGGCAGGCCATGGCGGTCGAGGAATTGATCAGGGCTGCTGTCGCCGCACTTGATGGCGCCGCCGTGGCCGCGGAATTGACGGTGCAGGAGGAATAAGTCCCATGAATGACAGCAACGTAGCGGCCCGCATCGGCCAGGACCCGCGCGAGGACCTGATCCAGCGGCGACTGGCCGGGCAGCACGCCGGACGCCGGCCGGTCATTCCGGCCGCCGACCGGTCCGTGGCGCTGCCGCTGTCCTCTGGCCAGCGCCAGATGTGGTTCCTCAACCGGCTGGCGCCGGACAGCGGCGAATACCTCGTGCCGTTCGCGCTGCGGCTGAGCGGCATGCTGGATATTGGCGCGCTGTCCGGCGCCTGGAACGCCATCCTCGCCAGGCACGAGATACTGCGCACCCGCTACCGCCTTGACGGTGCCGAACCGGTCCAGGTCATCGACCCGCCGGGGGAACAGGCGCTGACCATCACGGAGGTGCCAGGACCTCCAGGTGCCGGAATGTCCGCCCGCGCCGCAGAACTGGTCGAGCATGATTCGATGCGCGGTTTCGACCTGGAACGGGAGTGGCCCGTCCGCGCCAGGCTGCTCCGGCTGACGGCCGACGAGCATGTTCTCGTCGTGGTGTTCCACCACATCGCCTGTGACCAGTGGTCCGTTGGCGTGTTCGCGGAAGAGATGGGTGAGCTTTACACGGCGCTCAGCTCCGGCGAGCGGCCCCGGCTGCCCCCGTTGCCCATCCAGTATGCCGACTACGCCGCGTGGGAGCGGAGCCGGATCTCGGGCGACGTCCTGGACCGGCACCTCAGGTACTGGCGCAGCGAGCTAGACGGCCTGGCCGCGCTGCAAATGCCTGTCGACCGGCCACGGCCGCCGGTGCGGGACTGGCGCGGCGCATCGGTACCGCTCACGCTTCCCGCTGAGCTTGCGCGCGGTATACCCAAGCTGGCTGCCGCATGTGGAGTGACGGTCTTCACCTTCGTCCTGTCCGCTTTCCAGGTTCTGCTGCACCGGTACACCGGCAGCACGGACATCCCCGTCGGCACCGTTGTCTCTGGCCGCAGTCAGCCCGAGTTCCGGCGGCTGATCGGCTACGGGATCAACAGCCTGGTGCTGCGCGGCCGGTGGACCGGTGACCCGGTGTTCACGGACCTGCTCGCCGCCAACCGGGTCGCCGTCCTTGACGCGTTCGATCACCAGGAGTTCCCGTTCGCGCGGCTCGTTGACGAGCTGCAGCCAGAACGGGACATGTCACGCACCCCGCTGTACCAGGTCGCGCTCAACATGCACCAGACCACTCTCAACCCGGACCTGCTGAACGGAGTCCAGGTCGAGCCATTCCGCACGCCCTGGCGCGTGTCCAAGGTGGACCTCACCTTGCACATCGAGCAGACGCCAGACGGGATCGGCGGCCGGCTCGAGTACGCGACATCGCTGTTCGAACAGGCAACCGCCGAACAGATGGCACGCCATCTGGTCCTGTTGCTGTCGCAGGCAGCCGATCGGCCCGGCGCTCGCATCTCGCAACTCGATCTCTTCGACAAGGCCGAGCGTGAGGTGCTGGTGGGGGGGCCGGCGGTGGTGGTGCCGGTGTCTGGTTGTGTGCATGAGTTGTTTGAGGAGCATGCTGCGCGGGTTCCGGGGGCGGTGGCGGTGGTGTGCGGGGATGTGGTGGTGTCCTACCGGGAGCTGAAT
>JAFARZ010000204.1 GCA_019245115.1 Streptosporangiaceae bacterium
ATGTCGTCTTTGCTAGAGTGCGCTGAACAGCCTGGGTGAACTATGCATACCGATACATAGCGGGCACATGGGCCATCCTTCAGTGGGAAGAAAAGAGCCCTTTGGAAGAAAAGGTGCCGGAAACCGGCGCCCTATCCTCCGCGAAGCCCTTTTCTTCCACGTCGTCCACTGCAGCTGCCGTCACATAACGGCCATATCAGGACAAAATCGGCACCCGCCACGACACGCCGCAGACTCGATTTGTTTTGGAACGCGCACACGGTGCACAAAAATCACCACGAGGCCCGAATCAACCACGAAAACTTGCCCAGCGGATCCGGCGAAAGAGACAAAAGCCGCACGGCCAGCGGGTCCAGCCCCCTACCTGGCCGGCTCTCTACCCGCATCCAGCACCCGCGCCAACCCGCGGCCGCCTCTGTGCTGACCCGCGTTCCGCATGCGGCGCGCGTCCTCGGCGCCGGCGCCCTGCTGCGGCGCCCTCCCCGACATGCAACCGCCCCCGGCAACCGCGCCCTTGCCGGATATCCAGATAGGTGCAGCGCGTGGGAGGGAGGGTGCGCGGCGTGGGAGCGGAAGGGGCGGGCTGTGGGCGGGAGGGAATTTGGGTGGAGGGCGGGACGTTATACTGGCCACTGGAGAAGCGATCTGCGTGCGGGCGCCGATTTTGATTGGTGCCGGTGGCGTGGTAACTTTTTCATTCGTGCCCGTGCGCGCATGGGCGCGTAGGCGTGCCAGCTGGCGGCGTGCCCCAGAGCGGTATAGGCGGCACTGGGCAGGCGATGGCTGGAGGCGTGGGTTTCCCTTCCCTCTTGCGCGGCTTCTTGTGAGCCGCTGACGCCCGGGTAGTGTGCCCGTTGGCCTGTGGCCAGCGCGACACGCCCGACCTCGGGGGTCGAGAGCGGCGGGGAAACCGCAGGTAGACGGCCTCGGGGAAGGCCGGAATTAGCCGGGACGACAGCAAGAATTACTCAACACGAACGACCCAACTCGAACGACGGAGACGCGGTTGCCCACGATCCAGCAGCTGGTCCGCAAGGGCCGCCAGGACAAGGTCGCGAAGAACAAGACGCCTGCGCTCAAGGAGAGCCCGCAGCGTCGTGGTGTGTGCACGCGTGTCTACACGACCACGCCGAAGAAGCCGAATTCCGCGCTGCGCAAGGTAGCCCGGGTCCGGCTCACCAGCCAGATCGAGGTCACCGCCTACATCCCCGGTGTCGGCCACAACCTGCAGGAGCACTCCATCGTGCTGGTGCGCGGCGGCCGGGTGCGCGACCTGCCCGGGGTCCGCTACAAGATCATCCGCGGCTCGCTGGACACCCAGGGAGTCCGCAACCGCAAGCAGGCCCGCAGCCGGTACGGAGCGAAGAAGGAGAAGAGCTGAGATGCCTCGCAAGGGTCCCGCGACGAAGCGGCAGCTAGTCACCGATCCGGTCTACGGCTCGCCGCTGGTCACCGCGCTCGCCAACAAGGTGCTCAAGGACGGTAAGCGCTCTCTCGCCGAGCACATCGTGTACGGGGCGCTGGAGGGCTGCCGGGACAAGACCGGCAACGACCCGGTGATCACCCTCAAGCGGGCGCTCGACAACGTGAAGCCGACGCTGGAGGTCAAGAGCCGCCGGGTCGGCGGCGCGACGTACCAGGTGCCGGTCGAGGTGCGCGCATCGCGCAGCACCACGCTGGCCCTGCGCTGGATCGTCGCCTACTCCAGGCAGCGCCGGGAGAAGACGATGACCGAGCGGCTCATGAACGAACTGCTGGACGCGAGCAACGGTCTCGGGATGAGTGTGAAGCGTCGCGAGGACACGCACAAGATGGCGGAGTCCAACAAGGCCTTCGCTCACTACCGCTGGTAGTAACCCAGAAGACTTACAGAAACGAACTCACGAGAACGAGGAATTGTGGCCACCCAGACCGCCGTAGACCTCGCCAAGGTCCGCAACATCGGGATCATGGCGCATATCGACGCGGGCAAAACCACTACGACCGAACGCATTCTGTTCTACACCGGCATCAACTACAAGATCGGTGAGGTCCATGAGGGCGCCGCCACCATGGACTGGATGGAGCAGGAGCAGGAGCGCGGCATCACCATCACTTCTGCCGCGACCACGACGAGCTGGCTTGACCACACCATCAACATCATCGACACCCCCGGCCATGTGGACTTCACCGTGGAGGTGGAGCGCTCGCTGCGGGTGCTCGACGGCGCGGTCGCGGTGTTCGACGCGGTAGCAGGCGTCGAGCCGCAGTCCGAGACGGTGTGGCGTCAGGCTGACCGTTACGGCGTCCCGCGGATCTGCTTCGTCAACAAGATGGACCGCGTGGGCGCGGAGTTCCACCGCTGCGTCGACATGATCACCGACCGGCTCGGCGCCGTGCCGCTGGTTGTCCAGCTGCCATGGGGCGTGGAGTCCGACTTCCGCGGTGTCATCGACCTGATCCGCATGCGTGCCCTGCTGTGGCAGACCGAGGGCAAGGGCGACAAGTACGACGTCGTCTCGATCCCGAACGACCACGTCGAGGCGGCGCGCGAGTGGCGGGACAGGCTGCTCGAGACCGTCGCGGAGAACGACGACGAGATGATGGAGCTGTACCTGGAGGGCAACGAGCCCACGGAGAAGCAGCTCGAGGCCGCCATCCGGCGGGCCACCATCGCGGGCGCCCTGACGCCGGTGCTGTGCGGTAGCGCGTTCAAGAACAAGGGCGTCCAGCCCATGCTGGACGCGATCGTCACCTACCTGCCGAGCCCGCTCGACATCCCGTCGGTCAAGGGTCACGCGGTGGGCGACGAGGAGACCGTTGTGGAGCGGCACGCCGACCCCAACGAGCCGTTCTCCGCGCTCGCCTTCAAGATCATGGCGGACCAGCACCTCGGCAAGCTCACCTACATCCGGGTCTACTCCGGAACCTTGCAGGCGGGCAGCACCGTGATGAACTCCATCAAGGACCGCAAGGAGCGGATCGGCAAGATCTACCAGATGCACGCGAACAAGCGCGAGGAGCGCCCGACCGCGATCGCTGGTCAGATCGTCGCCGTGATGGGCCTGAAGGACACCACCACCGGCGACACGCTGTGCGACCAGGGCAAGCCGGTCGTGCTGGAGTCGATGACGTTCCCGGCGCCGGTGATCCACGTGGCCATCGAGCCGAAGACCAAGAGCGACCAGGAGAAGCTCGGTACCGCGATCCAGCGGCTCGCCGAGGAGGACCCGACCTTCCAGGTCAGGACCGACGAGGAGACCGGGCAGACCATCATCGCCGGCATGGGCGAGCTGCACCTGGAAGTGCTGGTCGACCGCATGCGCCGGGAGTTCCGGGTCGAGGCCAACGTCGGCCGGCCGCAGGTCGCCTACCGGGAGACCATCCGCCGCAAGGTGGAGAAGGTCGAGTACACGCACAAGAAGCAGACCGGTGGCTCTGGCCAGTACGGCCGGGTCATCATCAACCTCGAACCCACCGGCGGTGACGGCGGCGGATACGAGTTCGAGAACAAGGTGACCGGAGGCCGGATCCCCCGGGAGTACATCCCGTCGGTGGACGCTGGCTGCCAGGAGGCCGCCGAGTTCGGTGTCCTGGCCGGTTTCCCGATGGTCGACGTAAAGGTGACGCTGACCGACGGCGCCTACCACGAGGTCGACTCGTCCGAGCTTGCCTTCAAGATCGCAGGTTCGATGGCGTTCAAGAAGGCGGCCGCCCATGCGGACCCGGTACTGCTCGAGCCGGTCATGGCCGTTGAGGTCAGGACGCCCGAGGATTACATGGGCGACGTCATCGGCGACCTCAACAGCCGCCGTGGCCACATCCAGGCCATGGAGGAACGATCCGGGGCCAGGGCAGTCAAGGCGCTTGTCCCGCTGTCGGAGATGTTCGGCTACGTGGGGGATCTGCGGAGCCGGACTCAGGGCCGGGCGGACTACACCATGCAGTTCGATTCGTATGCCGAAGTCCCGCCCAGCATCGCCCGGGAGATCATCGCCAAAGCTCGAGGCGAGTAGGCAGTAGGCAGTAGGCAGTAAGGCAGTTCGGGCCCACCCCGGTGGGTGGATCGCAAACCAACGAGGAGAAACAGTGGCGAAGGCCAAGTTCCAGCGGACTAAGCCGCACGTCAACATCGGCACCATCGGGCACATCGACCACGGCAAGACGACACTGACCGCGGCGATCACCCGAGTGCTGCACGAGAAGATGCCCGAGGTGAACCCCTTCACCCCCTTCGACCAGATCGACAACGCGAAGGAGGAGAAGGAGCGCGGCATCACGATCTCGATTTCGCACGTCGAGTACCAGACCGAGAAGCGGCACTACGCGCACGTGGACTGCCCCGGTCACGCGGACTACATCAAGAACATGATCACCGGTGCCGCGCAGATGGACGGGGCCATCCTCGTGGTGGCTGCCACCGACGGCCCGATGCCGCAGACCCGCGAGCATGTGCTGCTGGCCCGCCAGGTCGGCGTGCCCTCCATCGTGGTCGCGCTGAACAAAGCGGACATGGTGGACGATGAGGAGATCCTGGAGCTCGTCGAGCTCGAGGTCCGGGAGCTGCTCACCGAGTACGAGTTCCCCGGCGACGACGTGCCGGTGGTGCGCGTCTCCGCGCTCAAGGCGCTCGAGGGCGACGCCGAGTGGAGCGAGAAGGTCATGGAGCTCATGACCGCATGCGACGACTCCATCCCCGAGCCGACGCGCGACGTCGACAAGCCGTTCCTGATGCCGGTGGAGGACGTGTTCTCGATCACCGGCCGCGGCACCGTGGTGACCGGCCGGATCGAGCGCGGGACGATTCACACCGGCGAGACCGTGGACATCGTCGGCATCAAGGACAAGGCGCAGTCCACCACCGTTACCGGTGTGGAGATGTTCCGCAAGATCCTGGACGACGGCCAGGCCGGCGACAACGTGGGCCTGCTGCTCCGCGGCATCAAGCGCGAGGAGGTGGAGCGCGGCCAGGTCGTGATCAAGCCGGGCACCAGCACCCCGCACACCGAGTTCGAGGGCCAGGTCTACATCCTGTCCAAGGACGAGGGCGGGCGGCACACGCCGTTCTTCAACAACTACCGTCCGCAGTTCTACTTCCGTACCACCGACGTGACCGGCGTGGTGAACCTGCCCGAGGGCACCGAGATGGTCATGCCGGGCGACCGGACCGAGATGCGCGTCGAGCTGATCCAGCCGATCGCCATGGAGGAAGGCCTCAAGTTCGCGATCCGCGAGGGCGGCAGGACCGTGGGCTCGGGGCGAGTCACCAGGATCATCAAGTAGCACACCCGCGGGGGGCCGGAAGGCCCCCCGCGGCACGTGTGAGCAGACGTATAGCGGCACTAAGCGATAAGGACACCGAGGGCACAATGGCGGGACAGAAGATCCGCATCCGGCTCAAGGCATATGACCACGAGGTCATCGACAGCTCGGCGAGGAAGATTGTCGACACCGTGACGCGGACCGGTGCGCGTGTCGCCGGGCCGGTGCCGCTGCCTACCGAGAAGAACGTGTACTGCGTTATCCGTTCTCCGCACAAGTACAAGGACTCACGCGAGCACTTCGAGATGCGGACGCACAAGCGGCTGATCGACATCATCGACCCGACGCCGAAGACGGTCGATTCGCTGATGCGGCTCGATCTGCCGGCGGGCGTCGACATCGAGATCAAGCTCTGAGGAACCCACCGACATGGCTAAGCAGATCAAAGGGATCCTGGGCACCAAGCTTGGTATGACCCAGGTCTTCAACGACGCCGGGCAGATCGTGCCGGTGACGGTCGTGCAGGCCGGGCCGTGCGTGGTGACCGCCGTCCGCACCCCGGACACCGACGGGTACTCCGCGGTGCAGCTGGGCTTCGGCGAGATCGACCCGCGCAAGGTGACCAAGCCGGTCAGCGGCGTGTTCGAGAAGGCCGGGGTCACCCCGCGCCGGTACCTCGCCGAGCTCCGCACCGACGACGCGTCGGAGTACACGCTCGGACAGGAGCTGACCGCCGAGGTGTTCAGCAGCGGGCAGCACGTGGACGTGACCGGCCGGAGCAAGGGCAAGGGCACCGCCGGTGTCATGAAGCGGCATGGCTTCCGCGGCCTGGGCGCCGCGCACGGCACCCAGCGCAAGCACCGCTCGCCCGGCTCCATCGGCGCCTGCGCCACCCCCGGCCGGGTGTTCAAGGGACTGCGGATGGCGGGCCGGATGGGCGGCGTGCGCACCACCGTGCAGTCGCTGACCGTGCACTCGGTGGACACCGAGCGCGGCCTGCTGCTCATCAAGGGCGCGGTGCCGGGCCCCAGCGGTCGCGTCGTGCTGGTCCGCAGCGCGGCAAGGAAGGATTCCTGATGACGGCCATCAGCGTCATTGGCGCGCAGGGCAAGACGGTGGACCTGCCGGAGGAGATCTTCGCGGCCAAGGTCAACGTGCCCTTGATACACCAGGTCGTGGTGGCCCAGCAGGCGGCCGCGCGGCAGGGCACGCACGCCACGAAGACCCGCGGCATGGTTCGCGGCGGCGGCAAGAAGCCGTACCGGCAGAAGGGAACCGGCCGCGCCCGGCAGGGCTCGGTGCGCGCGCCGCAGTACGCGGGCGGCGGCACGGTCCACGGCCCGCAGCCTCGGTCCTACGTGCAGCGCACTCCGAGGAAGATGAAGATCGCCGCGTTGCGCGGCGCGCTGTCGGATCGGCTCAGCCACGGCCGGGTCCTGGTCGTCAGCGGCTTCACCACCGGCGACGTGCCGAAGACCAGGGACGCGGTGGCGGTGCTGACCGAGGCGATCGGCTCGCTCGAGCGGCCGGTGCTCGCGGTGGTGCACCGCGACGACGAGATCAGCTGGAAGTCGCTGAAGAACGTGCCGAGCGTGCACGTGCTCACCGAGGACCAGCTCAACACCTATGACGTGCTGGCCAGTGACCACGTGGTCTTCACCGAGCAGGCGCTGGACAGTTTCGTCACCCGGTCCACTTCCGGACCCGCGCCGGCGAAGGAGGAGAGCGCCAAGTGACCCGCGTGAGCAATCCGAGGGACGTCCTGCTCCGGCCGGTCGTCTCGGAGAAGAGCTACGGTCTGCTGGACGAGGGCAAGTACACCTTCGTCGTGGCGCCGGACGCCAACAAGACCCAGATCAGGCTCGCTGTCGAGGCCGTGTTCGGGGTCAAGGTGACGAACGTGAACACGCTGAACCGGCAGGGTAAGCGCAGGCGGACCCGGTATGGCTGGGGCAAGCGGCCAGACAGCAAGCGGGCGATCGTCACCCTCGCCGAGGGCGACCGGATCGACATCTTCGGCCAGGTCGGCTAAGGAGACGAACCAGACATGGCTATCCGTAAGTACAAGCCGACAACCCCCGGCCGGCGCGGCGCGAGCGGCTCCGATTTCTCCGAGGTGACCCGGAATGAGCCAGAGAAGTCGCTGGTACGCCCGCTGAGTTCGCGTGGCGGCAGGAACGTGCACGGCCGCATCACGGCCCGGCACCAGGGCGGCGGGCACAAGCGTTCCTACCGGCTGATCGACTTCCGGCGCGCGGACAAGGACGGCGTGCCCGCGAAGGTGGCGCACATCGAGTACGACCCGAACCGCACCGCGCGGATCGCGCTGCTGCATTACGCGGACGGCGAGAAGCGCTACATCATCGCCCCGCAGGGCCTGTCCCAGGGCGACCGGGTGGAGAGCGGCACGGGCGCCGACATCAAGCCCGGCAACAGCCTTCCGCTGCGGTCCATCCCCACCGGCACCGTGGTGCACGCCATCGAGCTTAGGCCCGGTGGCGGTGCGAAGATCGCCCGGTCAGCGGGGGCGGGCGTGCAGCTGCTGGCCAAGGAGGGCGGCTACGCCGCGCTGCGCATGCCGTCCGGTGAGATCCGCCGGGTCGACGCGTCCTGCCGGGCCACGGTCGGCGAGGTGGGCAACGCCGAGCAGGGCAACATCAAGCTGGGCAAGGCCGGCCGGAACCGCTGGAAGGGCAAGCGCCCCTCGGTCCGCGGTGTCGCCATGAACCCGGTCGACCACCCGCTCGGCGGTGGCGAGGGCAAGAGCTCTGGCGGACGTCACCCGGTCAGCCCGTGGGGCAAGCCGGAGGGCCGCACCCGGCCCGCCCACAAGCCCAGTGACCGGCTGATCAGCCGTCGCCGCGGCAGGAACAAGCGGTAGGAGCCGTAAGAGATGCCTCGTAGCCTTAAGAAGGGGCCCTTCGTCGACGACCACCTGATGAAGAAGGTGGACACGCAGAACGACAAGGGGAGCAAGACCGTCATCAGGACGTGGTCCAGGCGCTCCATGATCGTGCCCGCGATGCTGGGGCACACGATCGCCGTCCACGACGGCAGGAAGCACATTCCGGTGTTCATCACCGAGTCGATGGTGGGCCACAAGCTCGGCGAGTTCGCTCCGACGCGTACTTTCCGCAGTCACGTCAAGGACGACCGGCGCAGCCGCCGTTAAGGAGAGCAGATGGAAGCCAGGGCAAAGGCGCGGTATGTGCGCGTCACGCCGCGGAAGGCCCGCCGGGTGGTGGACCTGATCCGCGGGCTGCCCGCTGACCAGGCACAGGCGGTGCTGCGGTTCGCGCCGCAGGCGGCCAGTGAGGATGTCGGCAAGGTGCTCAACAGCGCGATCGCCAACGCCGACGCCATGGGCGGCCGCAGTGGCCGGGGCATGCTGTGGGTCCGCCGGGCCTGGGTCGACGAGGGCCCGACGCTCAAGCGGTTCCGGCCGCGCGCCCAAGGCCGCGGTTACCGGATCTACAAGCGCACCAGCCACATCACAGTCATTTTGTCTGACGACTCCGAGGGAGGGACTCGCTAGTGGGACAGAAAGTGAACCCGCACGGGTTCCGGCTTGGCATCACCACTGACTTCAAGAGCCGCTGGTACGCCGACAAGCTGTATAAGGAGTACGTCGCCGAGGACGTGGCGATCCGGCGCATGCTCCAGCGCGGCATGGAGCGGGCCGGCATCTCCAAGGTGGAGATCGAGCGGACCCGGGACCGGGTGCGGGTGGACATCCACACCGCCCGGCCGGGCATCGTCATCGGCCGCCGCGGCGCGGAAGCCGATCGGATCCGCGGCGATCTGGAGAAGCTGACCGGTAAGCAGATCCAGCTGAACATCCTCGAGGTGCGCAACCCCGAGATCGACGCCCAGCTCGTCGCGCAGGGTGTCGCCGAGCAGCTGTCCAGCCGGGTGTCGTTCCGGCGGGCCATGCGCAAGGCGATCCAGAGCGCGATGAAGGGCGGTGCCAAGGGCATCCGGGTGCAGTGCTCGGGCCGCCTCGGCGGCGCGGAGATGTCGCGCTCGGAGTTCTATCGCGAGGGCCGTGTCCCGCTGCACACGCTGCGCGCCGACATCGACTACGGCTTCTACGAGGCCCGCACCACCTTCGGCCGGATCGGCGTGAAGGTCTGGATCTACCGGGGCGAGGCGGCGACCAGCCGCGCCGGGCGCGAGGCGCAGGCCGCCCAGGCCGCGTTGCGTGCGGCCGGCCAGCAGCGTGGTCCGCGTGGCGGCCGGGACCGGGACTCCCAGCAGCGCCGTCGGCGCGCGGCCGACAGCGCTGCCTCGGGCGAGGAGGGCTGATCCGAATGCTGATTCCACGCAGGGTTAAGCACCGCAAGCAGCACCGTCCACACCGGACCGGCGCCGCGACCGGCGGCACCAGGGTGAACTTCGGTGAGTTCGGCATCCAGGCACTGGAGCACTCGTACGTGACCAACCGGCAGATCGAGGCCGCGCGTATCGCCATGACGCGGCACATCCGCCGTGGCGGGAAGGTGTGGATCAACATCTACCCGGACCGGCCGCTGACCAAGAAGCCGGCCGAGACCCGGATGGGCTCGGGTAAAGGCTCGCCGGAATGGTGGATCGCGAACGTGAAGCCGGGCCGGGTCATGTTCGAGCTGTCCGGGGTCACCGAGCCAGTGGCCAGGGAGGCGCTGCGCCGCGCGATCCACAAGCTCCCCATGAAGTGCAGGGTAGTCAAGCGAGAGGTGGGTGAGGGCTGATGGCTAGCGGCCTGACCGCGCAACTGCGCGTGTCCACCGAGGAGGAACTGCTCGCCAAGCTGGCCGAGGCCAAGGAAGAGCTGTTCAACCTGCGCTTCCAGGGCGCTACCGGCCAGCTGGAGAGCCACGGCAGACTCCGTGCGGTCCGCAAGGAGATCGCGCGTATCTACACGGTGATGCGAGAGCGTGAGCTCGGCATCATCACGCTCGTGGAGGAGTCCGACGAGATCACCGAGGCGGAGACCACCGAGGCCGAGGCGACCGCGCACGACGAAGACGAGGAGACGGTGGAGGCCACGAATGAGTGAGCAAGCCCCGGCCACGGAGCAGGCCGCCCGCGGGTACCGCAAGGCCCGTGAGGGCTACGTGGTCAGCGACAAGATGGACAAGACCGTCGTCGTCGAGGTCGAAGACCACGTCAAGCACCCCAAGTACGGCAAGGTCTTGCGCCGTACCAAGAAGTACAAGGCACACGACGCCACCAACGCCTGCGGCGTGGGTGACCGCGTGCTGCTGATGGAGACCCGGCCGCTGTCCGCGACCAAGCGCTGGCGCGTGGCCGAGATCCTCGAAAGGGCTAAGTAGTCTGCCTGGCTTCCGAAGCCGGGATGAGATACAGGAGTTGACGTGATCCAGCAGGAGTCGCGGCTCAAGGTCGCCGACAACACGGGTGCGAAGGAGATCTTGTGCATCCGGGTTCTCGGCGGCAGCGGCCGGCGATACGCGGGCATCGGTGACGTCATCGTGGCCACGGTGAAGGACGCCCTTCCCGGCGCCGGCGTCAAGAAGGGCGATGTCGTCAAGGCGGTCGTGGTGCGCACGCGCAAGGAGCGCCGCCGGGGCGATGGCTCCTATATCCGCTTCGATGAGAACGCGGCCGTGCTGATTAGGGACGGCGGAGACCCCCGTGGTACCCGCATCTTCGGTCCGGTCGGCCGGGAACTGCGCGAGAAGCGGTTCATGCGGATCATCTCGCTGGCGCCGGAGGTGCTGTAGTGAAGATCAAGAAGGGTGACCACGTGATCGTCGTGGCCGGCCGCGACCGCGGCCGCACCGGCACGGTGATCGCGGCGTACCCGGATCGCGGCAAGGTGCTGGTCCAGGGCGTCAACGTGGTGAAGAAGAACAAGAAGGTCACCTACCAGGGCCAGCGCGGCGCCAAGCAGGGCGGCATCACGCACGAGGAAGCACCGATCGACGTGAGCAATGTCCAGCTCGCCGATCCGGACAGCAAGAAGCCGGTCCGGGTGGGCTACCGGTTCGATGAGGACGGCAACAAGGTACGCGTCGCCCGGCCGAGCGGGAAGGATATCTGACCCGATGACAGTTGAGGCACCCGAGAAGGTAGTGCCGCGCCTCAAGACGCGCTACCACGAGGAGATCGCGCCAGCGCTGCGCGAGGAGTTCAGCTACGGCAACGTGATGCAGATACCCGGCCTGGTCAAGATCGTGGTCAACATGGGTGTCGGCGAGGCGGCCCGGGACGCGAAGCTGATCGAGGGCGCGGTTCGTGACCTGTCCACGATCACCGGGCAGCGGCCCGCCGTGGCCCGGGCGAAGAAGTCCGTCGCCCAGTTCAAGCTCCGCGAGGGCATGCCGATCGGCGCGCACACCACGCTGCGCGGCGACCGCATGTGGGAGTTCCTCGACCGGCTGCTGACCATCGCGCTGCCGCGTATCCGCGACTTCCGCGGTCTGTCCGACCGGCAGTTCGACGGGCGCGGGAACTACACGTTCGGTCTGACCGAGCAGCTCATGTTCCACGAGATCGATCCGGACCGGGTCGACAGGCAGCGCGGGATGGACATCACCGTGGTGACTACAGCAACAAACGACGCTGAGGGCCGCTCGCTGTTGCGGCGCCTCGGCTTCCCCTTCAGGGAGGGCTGACGTGGCGAAGAAGGCGCTTGTCGTCAAGCAGAAGCGCACGCCGAAGTTCAAGGTGCGCGCGTACTCGCGCTGCACCCGGTGCGGGCGGCCGCGGGCCGTTTACCAGCGGTTCAGCCTGTGCCGGATCTGCTTCCGGACGATGGCGCACCGCGGCGAGCTGCCCGGCATCACCAAGTCCAGCTGGTAACGACAACATCGAGCACACCGCAGGTCCCGGTGTCGCAAAGACACTGGGAAACCACGGTGAGGAAGGCCGGCAACAGGCCATGACAATGACCGATCCGATCGCGGATATGCTGACTCGTCTGCGGAACGCCAACGCCGCGTACCACGACACGGCCAGCATGCCGTACTCGAAGATCAAGTCGCACATCGCGGAGATCCTCCAGCAGGAGGGCTACATCGCCGCCTGGCGGGTGGAAGACGCCGAGGTCGGAAAGAACCTGGTGGTCAGCCTCAAGTACGGGAACTCCCGGGAGCGTTCGATCGCCGGCATCAAGCGGGTGTCCAAGCCCGGACTGCGGGTCTACGCGAAGAAGGACAACCTGCCGCGCGTGCTCGGCGGCCTGGGCGTGGCGATCATCTCCACGTCGGGCGGCCTGATGACCGACAGGCAGGCCAAGAAAAGCGGCGTGGGCGGCGAAGTCCTCGCCTACGTCTGGTAACGGGAGGAGGCTGTCATGTCACGGATCGGACGGCTCCCCGTCACCATCCCCAGCGGAGTCGATATCACCATCGACGGACGCAGCGTACAGGTCAAGGGACCGAAGGGCACGCTCAGCCACACGGTCGCGGAACCCATCGACGTCGTCCAGGAAGACGGTGTCATCCGGGTGACCCGGCCGAACGACGACGGACCGGTTCGCGCTCTGCACGGCCTGTCGCGCACGCTGATCGCGAACATGGTCACCGGCGTCACCGACGGCTACCGCAAGACGCTGGAAATCGTCGGCGTCGGCTACCGGGTCCAGGCCAGGGGCAAGGACCTCGAGTTCTCCCTCGGCTTCAGCCACCCGGTGACCGTCACGCCGCCCGACGGCATCACCTTCCGGGTGGAGGCTCCCACCAGGTTCGTGGTCGAGGGCATCGACAAGCAGCAGGTGGGCGAGGTTTCCGCGAGAATCCGCAAGCTCCGCAAGCCGGACCCGTACAAGGGCAAGGGCGTGCGGTACCAGGGCGAGCAGATCCGCCGCAAGGTCGGGAAGGCTGGTAAGTAAGTCATGGCTGGTACCAAGACCAGGTCGTTCGCTCGCGCCAGCGGGCTGGTCCGCGCGCGTACGCGCAAGACCGCGGCCGGACGCGTCCGACGCCACCTGCGGGTGCGCAAGAAGGTCACCGGCAGCGCGAGCAGGCCGCGGCTGGTCGTCAACCGGTCCGCGCGGCACATGTTCGCGCAGATCATCGACGACTCGAAGGGCCACACGCTGGCTCAGGCTTCCACGCTGGACGCCACCATCCGGACCGTCGAGGGCGACAAGACCGCCAAGGCGCGCAAGGTCGGCGAGTTGCTCGCGGACCGGGCCAAGCAGGCCGGCATCAGCGCGGTGGTGTTCGACCGGGGCGGGTACCGCTATCACGGCCGCATCGCCGCGCTGGCCGACGGCGCCAGGGAAAGTGGGTTGCAGCTGTGAACGGGCACTACCGTACGTTCGTTATGAAAGAAGGGAAAGCCTGATGCCAGGAGCTCCGCGGCGCGGCGGCGGCGGCGGTGGCGAGCGGCGCGAGCGCCGTGACGACCGGCGCGGCAGCCAGGCCGACAAGCAGGCGGCTTACCTTGAGCACGTGGTTACGATCAACCGCGTGGCCAAGGTGGTCAAGGGTGGTCGCCGGTTCAGTTTCACCGCTCTGGTGGTGGTCGGCGACGGCAATGGGATGGTAGGCGTCGGATACGGCAAGGCCAAGGAAGTTCCGGCCGCCATCGCCAAGGGCGTCGAAGAGGCGAAGAAGCACTTCTTCCGGGTGCCCCGGATCGCCAGCACGATCCCGCACACGGTGCAGGGCGAGGACGCGGCAGGCGTGGTGCTGCTGAAGCCGGCCAGCCCCGGTACCGGCGTGATCGCCGGCGGTCCGGTGCGTGCCGTGCTCGAGTGCGCGGGAATCCACGACGTGCTGTCCCGCTCGCTGGGTTCGTCGAACCCGATCAACGTGGTACACGCGACCGTGGCGGCCCTGAAGAGCCTGAGCCGGCCCGAGGAGATCGCGGCCAAGCGCGGCCTGCCCATCGAGGATGTCGCGCCCGCCGCCATGCTCAAGGCCCGCGCGGCGGCCGCCGGCCAGGGGGCAGCATGAGCGAGCCGAAGGCGAGCGAACGCGGAGGCGCAGTGGCGAACCGCTCTGTTGACCAGGGAAAACAACTTAGAGTGACGCAGGTCAAGTCGAAGATCGGCGGGACGAGCGAGCAGCGTAATTCGCTGCGCTCGCTCGGCCTGCGCCGGATCGGCCAGACGGTGGTGAAGCCCGATCGCCCGGAGTTCCGCGGCATGATCAAGGCGGTACGCCACCTGGTCACGGTTGAGGAAGTGGATTAACGATGCCAGAGGAAGCTAGTACCGGACGGGGATTGAAGCTGCATCACCTGCGGCCGGCCCCGGGTGCGCACAAGCCCAAGACCCGGGTCGGCCGCGGTGAGGCCTCCAAGGGCAAGACCGCTGGCCGCGGCACCAAGGGCACCAAGGCGCGCTCCCAGGTTCCGGCCGGCTTCGAGGGCGGCCAGATGCCCCTGCACCGCCGGGTGCCCAAGCTCAAGGGCTTCTCCAACGCGGGCTTCCGCACCACCTTCCAGGTGGTGAACGTCGGCCGGCTGGGTGAGCTGTACCCGGACGGCGGCGACGTGACGCCGGAGACCATGGTGGCCAAGGGTGCCGCGCGCAAGGGCGAGCTCATCAAGGTGCTGGGCACCGGCGAGATCGGTGTCGCGCTCCGGGTGACCGCCCACGCGTTCTCCGCGACGGCCAGGGACAAGATCCAGGCGGCCGGTGGCACGGTCACCGAGCTCTCCTGACCGCGCCCGGAAACCGCCGGAACCGCCGGAACTGCCGGAACTGCCGGAACTGCCGAAGGAGACAACACGTGGCGTGCCGGGTAAACTACGTGGACTGCTCATTCCCTAGCTCCCACCGAACCGAGGACTGCCGATGCTGACGGCCTTCGTGCGGGCGTTCCAGACGCCGGACCTGCGCAAGAAGCTGCTGATCACGCTGGGGCTAGTCGCCCTGTTCCGGTTCGGTGCCTCGCTGCCCACGCCGGGCATCAGTGAGAACGCGGTCAGGACCTGTGCGCTGGGCGCGACGCAGAGCGGCGCGCCCAACGCCGGCCTGTACCAGATCGTGAACCTGCTCAGTGGTAACGCGCTGTTGCACCTTTCAGTGTTCGCGCTGGGCATCATGCCCTACATCACCGCCAGCATCATCTTGCAGCTGCTCACGGTCGTGATCCCGCGGCTGGAGACCCTCAAGCAGGAGGGGCAGGCCGGCCAGGCCAAGATCACCCAGTACACCCGGTACCTGACGGTGGGCCTGGCTATCCTCCAGTCAACCGGATACGTCGAGCTTGCCCGGTCTGGTCAGCTGTTCCCGAACTGCACGAACTCGGCCGGCCAGGCGGTCCAGCTGATACCCCACCCGTCGGTCTTCACCATCGTCACGATGGTGATCACCATGGTGTCGGGGACGACCGTCATCATGTGGCTGGGCGAACTGATCACGGACCGCGGCGTGGGCAACGGCATGTCCGTGCTGATCTTCACCACGGTCATCTCCGTGATCCCCGGCGAGATCCAGCAGATCGAGACCAGCAAGGGCCTCTTCTACGCGGCCGTCGCGGTCGTCGTGGTCATCGCCATCGTGGCGTTCGTGGTGTTCATGGAGCAGGCGCAGCGCCGCATCCCGGTGCAGTACGCCAAGCGGATGGTCGGCCGCCGGATGTACGGCGGCACGTCCACCTACATCCCGATGAAGGTCAACCAGGCCGGTGTCATCCCGGTCATCTTCGCCTCGTCGCTGCTGTACATCCCCGTGCTGGCCGCCCAGCTGTTCGGCAGCACCACCCATCCCCAGGGCTGGGACGCGTGGATCCAGCGTTACGTGGAGCAGACCGGCTCGGCGTTCTACATGCTCGCCTTCTTCGTGCTCATCGTCGGATTCACCTACTTCTACGTGTCGATCACCTTCAACCCCGATGAGGTGGCCGACAACATGAAGAAGTACGGCGGGTTCATCCCTGGCATCAGGCCGGGCCGGCCGACCGCCGAGTACCTGCGGTACGTGCTGAGC
The DNA here is from genome assembly GCA_019245115.1 of Streptosporangiaceae bacterium. Lineage (GTDB taxonomy): Bacteria > Actinomycetota > Actinomycetes > Streptosporangiales > Streptosporangiaceae > JAFARZ01. The sequence goes on from JAFARZ010000204.1 coordinate 16,133, forward strand.
AGGCTGACCGCGCCGGGCTCGGTTTACCTGGGTGTGATCGCGCTGTTCCCGCTGCTGGCGCTCAGCAGCATCGGCGTGGCCAATCAGTTCCCGTTCAGCGGCGTGAGCCTGCTGATCATGGTCGGGGTGGGGCTGGACACGGTGAAGCAGATCGAGAGCCAGTTGCAGCAGCGCAACTACGAGGGTTTCCTGCGATAGTGCGCATAGTCCTCGTCGGGCCCCCCGGTGCGGGCAAGGGGACACAGGCCCAGTTCATAGCCTCGCACCTGGCGATCCCGAGGATCTCGACAGGTGACATCTTCCGCTACAACGTAACCACTGGGACGGAACTGGGCCGCAAGGCGCGCGAATTCATGGAGCGCGGCGACCTGGTACCGGACGCGGTAACGGTGGCGATGGTGCGGGCGAGGCTGGCCGAGGAGGACGCCCAGGAGGGGTTCCTGCTCGACGGTTTCCCGCGGAACGTGCCGCAGGCGGAGACCCTGAAGAAGCTGCTCGCCGAGGACTGGGACACCCGGCTGAACGTGGTGCTCGAGCTGGTGGTGGAAACGGACGAGGTGGTCCGGCGGCTGTCCGGGCGCCGCACCTGCCGTCGGTGCGAACGGGTCTGGCACGTGCTGTACGACCCGCCCGCGCGCACCGGGGTGTGCGACGACTGCGGGGGCGAGCTGTTCCAGCGCGACGACGACTCCGAGGACACCATCCGGCACCGCATCGAGGTGTACAACGAGCAGACCGCGCCGCTGGTCTCCTTCTACGCCGACGAAGGCACGCTGATCGGCATCGACGCGACCGGGCCGGTGGAGGAGATCACCAGCCGGGCTCTGGCCGCCCTCCGCCCCTTCGTCCGGTTACCTTTTACGACCTTTCATCAGAACGACGGTGGTTCCTCCTCCGTGTCGCTCCTACCCACGCCGGAGCTATAGCGTGGAAGGGCCGGCTTGAGCTAGGAGGCGATCGGTGCCTGGTGATCCGCGGATCCGTGCCGCAGACGCGGATCGTGACCGCGTCGCGGCCCTGCTCCGCGAGCACCATGCCGCGGGCAGGCTGACCGCTGAAGAATTTCATGACCGGATGGACAAGGCCATGGACGCCCGGACCATGGGCGAACTCGACGAGCTGATGACCGACCTGCCGGCCATCGATCTCTACCAGTTGCCCGACGCGGCGCTCCGCCGGAGCAGGCCGCGGACCGGCCAGTCCCTGCTGCCGAGCGACTACCTGTCTCAGGCCGTCGACCGCGGGGCCGACCGGGGCTCGGGTGAGGTCGAGGGCCTGTCGCCCGAGGCCACCGCGCTGGTGGCCTGGACCATGGTCGCGACGGTGCTTGTCGTCATCGGGCTGATCACCGCGGTGCTCGTCGGCGCGGTGATGTCGGCGTGGGCGTTCGCCACCGTGCCCATGGCGATAGCCTGGATCTGGTACCTCATCCGCCGTTCCCGGCATTGACGCCGGGAATATACTGACGGTCCCTGGTGTCATACAGTGGCAGTTCGCATTAAGGCCGTCGGTCGAGTAAACTCGGCCCCGGCCCATAGGGTCTTGTCGGCTCCTATGGCTGCGGCGTCCGGGGGACCCGCGAGCCCTTCCCGTCAAGCGCATCGCCTGCTGGTGTGCGGTCGACGGACCGAACACCCGGACCAGCGAGCACGCAGACTAACGAGCACCTACATCAACGAGCACAGTGAAGCGCGGAGGATATGCCCAAGAAAGACGGCGCCATTGAGATAGAAGGCACGGTTGTCGAGTCACTGCCGAATGCCTTCTTCCGGGTGGAGCTGGACAACGGGCACAAGGTTCTCGCTCACATCAGCGGGAAAATGCGGATGCACTACATCCGCATCTTGCCGGACGACCGGGTTGTCGTGGAGCTGAGCCCCTACGACCTCAGTCGTGGGCGGATCGTGTACCGGTACAAGTAAGTAAACAGGCAATAGCAACCAGTGGAGACAACACCGTGAAGGTCAAGCCGAGCGTCAAGAAGATCTGCAGCAAGTGCCGGATCATCCGCCGGCACGGCCGCGTCATGGTCATCTGCTCCGACCCCCGGCACAAGCAGCGCCAGGGATAACCCGAACAGCGCGACTACAACGCGCGCCGCGTGTACTGACCCCCGGACGGAGGCCGGGGCCAGGCCAGGGACAGCGTGTCTGAAAGGACAGTCTGTCCGAGGGCAGGCCTGGAGGCGGCGTGGAGGACCTCCGCTTTTACGAAGGAGAACTGCCCGCAGATGGCAAGGCTTTCCGGCGTCGACCTCCCCCGCGACAAGCGGGTCGAGGTCGCGCTCACCTATATCTATGGAATCGGCCGTACCAGGGCCCTGCAGACCCTGGAAGGTACCGGCGTCAGCGCCGACACCCGGGTGCATAACCTGTCCGACGAGGACCTGCTGAAGCTCCGCGACTGGATCGACGCCAACTACCAGGTCGAAGGTGACCTGCGCCGTGAGGTGCAGGCCGACATCAGGCGGAAGATCGAGATCGGCTGCTACCAGGGCATCCGGCACCGCCGCGGTCTTCCGGTGCACGGGCAGCGCACCCAGACCAACGCGCGCACCCGCAAGGGCAAGAAGAAGACGGTGGCCGGCAAGAAGAAGGCCGGGAAGAAGTAGTAGTCCGCTAGCGGATCGATGACCTCGTAAAGGAAGATACAGAAGCTTATGCCGCCGAAGAGCCGTCAGCAGGCCGCCAAGAAGGTGCGCCGCAAGGAGCGGAAGAACGTCGCCCACGGGCACGCCCACATCAGGAGCACGTTCAACAACACGATCGTCTCGATCACCGACCCGATGGGCAACGTCATCTCGTGGAAGTCCTCGGGCGGCGTCGGGTTCAAGGGATCCCGCAAGTCGACCCCCTACGCCGCGCAGATGGCCGCCGAGGCGGCCGCGCGTGTCGCCATGGAGCACGGCATGCGCAAGGTCGATGTCTTCGTGAAGGGCCCAGGCTCGGGCCGCGAGACCGCCATCCGGTCGCTTCAGGCGGCCGGGCTGGAGGTCGGCTCGATTCAGGACATGACCCCAGTACCCCATAACGGCTGCCGTCCGCCGAAGCGGCGCCGGGTCTGAGGCGACGAGGGCGACACAGGAGATATTGACAGATGGCTCGTTACACAGGCGCGGACTGCAAGCTCTGCCGCCGCGAGAAGACCAAGCTCTTCCTCAAGGGCTCCAAGTGCGACTCGCCGAAGTGCCCGATCGAGATCCGTCCGTACCCGCCGGGTGAGCACGGCCGGAACCGGCCGAAGGAAGGCGACTACCTGACCCAGATCAGGGAGAAGCAGAAGGCCCGCCGGATCTACGGCATCCTGGAGAAGCAGTTCCACGGTTACTACGTGGAGGCGTCCAGGAAGGTCGGCCGGACCGGTGAGACCATGCTCCAGCTGCTCGAGCGCCGGCTCGACAACGTGGTGTACCGGGCGGGCTTCGCCAAGAGCCGGGACATGGCCCGCCAGCTCGTGCGGCACGGCCACATCACGGTGAACGGCAAGCGGGTCGACATTCCCTCCTACCGGGTCGACGAGAACGACATCATCGAGGTGGCGCAGAAGTCGCTCGAGATGACGCCGTTCATCATCGCCCGGGCCGAGGCGGGCGAACGCCAGGTGCCTGCCTGGCTGGAGGTCGTCCCCGACCGGATGCGTATCCTGGTCCACTCGCTTCCGGTCCGGGCGCAGATCGACACCCAGGTCCAGGAGCAGCTGATCGTCGAGTTCTACTCCAAGTAGGAACTCGAATGTAATACCCGCTGGGTCCGGATGACCCGGTGGTTCGCGACTGTCATATAGCGGGCGTCGCGGAAAGGGAAGAACAATGCTCATCGCACAGCGCCCCTCGCTCGCCGAGGAGCAGGTAGAGGAGTTCCGCTCCCGGTTCGTCATCGAGCCGCTCGAGCCGGGCTTCGGCTACACGATCGGTAACTCGCTCCGGCGCACGCTGCTGTCGTCCATCCCGGGCGCCGCCGTGACCAGCATCCGGATCGAGGGTGTCCTGCACGAGTTCTCCACCGTGCCGGGGGTCAAGGAGGATGTCACCGACATCATCTTGAACCTGAAGGAGCTGGTGGTCTCCTCCGAGCATGACGAGCCGGTGGTCATGTACCTGCGCAAGCAGGGGCCCGGCGAGGTGACCGCGGCGGACATCGCGCCGCCGGCCGGCGTCGAGGTGCACAACCCCGAGCTGCACATCGCCACCCTGAACGGCAAGGGCAAGCTCGAGATGGAGCTCACCGTCGAGCGCGGCCGCGGCTACGTCTCGGCCACCCAGAACAAGCAGCCCGGCCAGGAGATCGGCCGGGTGCCGATCGACTCCATCTACTCGCCGGTGCTCCGGGTGACCTACAAGGTCGAGGCGACCCGCGTCGAGCAGCGCACCGACTTCGACCGGCTCATCCTCGACGTCGAGACCAAGTCGAGCCTGCGCCCGCGGGACGCGGTGGCCAGCGCGGGCAAGACGCTGGTCGAGCTGTTCGGGCTGGCCCGGGAGCTCAACGTGGACGCCGAGGGTATCGACATCGGCCCGTCGCCGACGGACGCCGCGCTGGCCGCCGATCTGGCGCTGCCGATCGAGGAGCTGGAACTCACCGTCCGGTCCTACAACTGCCTCAAGCGCGAGGGCATCCACACCGTGGGCGAGCTGGTCGGCCGCAGCGAGCAGGATCTGCTCGATATCAGGAACTTCGGCGCCAAGTCGATCGAGGAAGTCAAGCAGAAGCTCGTGGACATGGGC